>JBATTM010000555.1:0-3171 GCA_049670545.1 Polyangiales bacterium | reverse complement strand
GTACAGCGCACCTGTCGCGAGGATGACAATGAGTAGAACACGTGACGACTTCATGCTGCTGCTTCTCCCGGCCCCAACCGCTATCCAAGTAGCGGCCGAGGGTATCAAACACATGCGCTCGTGTCCCGGCGACCTAGTCCCAGTACATCAGCACCCTGAGGTACCAATAGCCCGGGGGTTGTAGGCCGGGGATCCCCTCAGCGATTCAGGTCCTCGGGTCGCTGCGGCGTGCCTCCGCTTGGCGAGAGGCAATAGGCCCGCATGTCGATGTTCCCCCGGAGGCCAGACGAGTAGCCCGAAAGCACGCACAAGCTTCCCTCTTTGCAATCCGTATAGGACCGACACCCGAGGTTGGCTTCGCGCACGCAGTGGTCGAGCGCGCAGGCTTCTCCGGAGGCGCACTCCGAGTCCGCGACGCATGGGCTGCACAAGCCGTCGATACAAGCGAGCGCCAGGCCGCAACTCGATTCGCCCTGGCAGATTGCCTGCTGGTCGATGCGCACTCGCATGCCCTGCCACTCGCCGTCAGCGCGCGGATGGTACTCGCGCTGCGTATCTCGGAACACGACCCCAGACCCGCAGAACCCGCTCTGATCGCACGGGTCATCCGAGAACGGGCATCCGGGATTGCTCAGAATCGGGTCGACTGGCGGGTCTGGCTCGAGCAGCAGGTCGGGGTCGCAAGGCGCGGGTCCGATGTCCCTACCATTCATGAAGCACCGGTCGCTCACCCGACCGAGCCATCGGCAGTTGAACGTCTCACACACCGCGCCAACGCCCTCCGCGTCGAACACTTCCATGTCGACTTGCCGATGGACCTCCATCAACTCCGCACAGAATGACGGACAGTTCGACTCGCTCCCGATCTCACACCCGGGGAACTCGGTGCCATCCCAGGCGCAGTCCCCGATGCGGTTCACCGCAAGACACTCGGTGCCAACGGGACCCACGCTGAGGCTCCCCCCGCCTTCGAAGCGGCACTTGCAAGCCGGCCCCGGTCCCGAAGTCGACCCGCCCGCAATCAAGGTGAGCTTGATGCACGAAGCCTCGGACACCGTTCGCTCGAACGACCTGCGAGGCATCTCCATCGACATCACCCATGACTCGAGTCCACGCTCGCAGTCTGCGTCGCCGACACACTCGGCCATCCCGATACCCGCAGCTTGGCACGCCGATCCTTCGATGCCGGTTTCCTGCATGTCGTCGTCATCGTCGGATTCCTGCGTGGAACCACATCCGGCGAGCACGACGAACAAACAAGGGACGATCGGAATCCAAGAGCGCACGAGCCCAGGCTACCACGCAAAGCGGGCTCTTTGGAATGGTCGCACGGGGCAGGAAAAACGCAGGGATACGGTGGTTGGGCCGTGGGCGCCCGGAGCCCACGGCGAACCCGCTAGCAGTCCTCGCCGGCTTGTTGAATCTCCGGATCACAGGCCACGCTCGCATCGGGGAGCAGATCGCAGCTCAGGGACGCGATGCAGTTGACCACGAGCACGACGGACTCGCGGCACACGAACGAGTTGATGAGGGCCCCGAAATTCATGACGCAGCCTTCAACACACTCTGCGCGGTCGGCCTCCGCTCCACAGTCCAGCGATGCGGTACAAACCGCGCCGCACGCCTCCAGGAGGCCTTCGTCCAGTTCGCCCATTGCGATCGGTGCAGAGAGCGGAATGGTGCACGACTCGGCGAGAAAGTCGTCTTGCCAGCACACCTCTTCAAGAGGAGTGGCGCCAAAGGCGCGCCTCTCGAGATCGACACAAGATAGATTGGATTGGCACGCGATCGAGCTATCGGCGACCCGTAGACAGCGGTCGCTGAATTCCTCGGCATTGAGGCGGACCGCCTGACATTGCTCCACGCAGTTGCTCGTCGCACGCAGGTTCTCGCAATCTGAGATTGCGTCGCAGCGAGACTCGCACAGCGCGTCATCGAGCTCGGTGTCGAATCCGTTGTCGATCCCGGTATCGCCGTCATTGCAGGCGACAGATGCGAGCAGGCACAGGCAGGCGAGCTGGGAGCGGCGCCACATGGTGGAAGGCTACATCGGACGAGCGTTGCGCAGCAACCCTGTGAATCTCCGGCAACGGTTTCCTTCACATGGCACCTTCTCTGGCTCGTCTTCGAAGAAGCGCGACCACCACCAGACCGAGCAAGGAGGCCCAGATCGGAGACCCGTCGGCCCCGATGTGAGCAGAGCAGCCTCCGCCGTCCTCAGCTTCGACACGACAGTCCTCGACCTGCAGACCCCCGCGCGGCGCAAAGTCACAGCCACCCCCGACGGAGCCAGGCGGGTAGATGGTGCAGAGGCCGTCGATGTCGTCTTGGGCGAGCGTACGTTTCGAGACCTCCCCGCGGGGGGACAGGAAGAGCATCGTCGACTCCACGACGTCGGAGTGTCCCAGCCCGAAGAAATGGCCGGCCTCGTGGGTAATGATGTTCTCCAGATCAATCGCAGCCTGCGCGCCCGGCGTCGCGACGCACCCCCCGTCTGGACAGTCGGTATGGGGCGTCATGTCTTCGTTGATGAGCATGTCCGCGTCGACGATCTCCCCGTCGTCGAAGCGCGTCAGAATCGTCAGCGCCAAGGCTTCCGGGGTGTAAGGCACGCCCTTGGCGTCTTCGAAGGGCGACAGGAACGCAACCGTATTCACGTTGGGCCCTCGGTCGTTGAACTGCGCCTGCTGACACAACGCGAACTCTTCGGTCCGCGCCACCTCGAGGTCGATGGCCTGCCCGTCGCATTCCACAGCCGCCCAAGTGGCGAACGAACGGTCGATTGCGTCGACGACATCGTCGAACGCCATCGTCTGGGACCCTCTTGCGTCGACTGAGAACGAAATGCATCGGCGCCGCCATTCGAGAGGGACGCCATCGGTCGCGCATGCCTGTTGGTTTGGGTCGGTGGTCGTGGTGACCCGACAGAACGCCCTCGACTCCGGCGCTGGCAGGAGGACCGCGCATACGAAGCCACCGGCAAGGAGCGCGGCGTTTCGACTCATGGCGCCCTCCCCTGCGACTCGGCGATGGTGCGAACCCGTGTGAGAAAAATCGCCAGTGGTTCGGTCTCTGCAAGTGGCCCGGTACTCGTGGTCACCCCTCCGCCAGCGCCGCGTCGAACGAGGAGAAGCCCTTCGAGGGAAGGCATCGCCGTCTCGACCCCGTCCT
>JBATTM010000554.1:0-5737 GCA_049670545.1 Polyangiales bacterium | reverse complement strand
GCGCCTGTGCCACCCTCCCCGGACCCGCTCGGGTCCGTGACCGACCCTGTCAATTTCGCCGAAAGCCCGACCTCCTTCACCTTCGACAGGTCGACGCCAAGGCCGCTCACCTTCTTGGTTAGGCTTCCCGTGACTTTGGCTGTCGGGAGCTTCGTTCCCACGCGGTAGTCCATTTCCTGATCGAGCCCGTGACTTCCGCTCACGTCGAGTGTCATCCCACCGGTGTTCACGGCGAACGGCTTGACCTTCACCGCACCGTCTTCGATGCTGAATTTCGTGCGCACGGCGTCGAGTTTGAGTTGCTTTGGGATTGCAGGCACCGCGCTGCTGAGAACCGAGAGCGGCTTGAAGTCCGACCCTATCTTGCTTTGCAGTGTCATCACCAACCCACTCGCATCGATGGACCGAAGCACCGGGGCGCCGTCGTCGCCGAGGCGTCCGCTTGCGTGCAGGTCGGCCGAGAACCGGCCGTCCAGGAACTTTGCGATCGGTGCGTACGCGCGCATCGAGGGGAGAGCCTCGAAGGTTTGCGCGAAACTCGCCTTGTCGACGCTGTAGTCGAGGTCGAAGGTCGCCGGCTTGCCGACGGGCGTGGCCACAGCCCCCGATACCTTCATGCCACCACCGAGCGCCTTGGCCTTCATGTCGTCGAGCGTGAGTGTTCGGTCGCGAAGTCGCGCGCTTCCGACGAAGTCCGTAAGCACGAGGTCCCCGTACGTCAGTTCGCCTACGTCGATCGCGAGTCGTGCGTCGATGCCATCGGGTAGGAGGAACGGGGTTGTCTCCCCCGATTCGGCCTCGCTGTTCTTCAGCAGAAAATCGTCAACGACGATCGCGCGAGATTCGAGCCTGAGGTTGCCCGTAACCTTGCTCTCATCCTCCACGAAACTCGTGATCGGGGAGAGCGTCCCCGTGAGCGCAACGTCGGTGCGGCCGAACTCGGCCTCGAAGGAGTTGATGCGTGTGCTGTTCGGGGTGAACGCGATCGAGGCGTCGTCGACGCGGGCAGGGGGAGCATCTTTCGCGTCGTATACGATCTTGTTGGCGCGAAGCTCGCCATCGAGGCGGTCGATGGTCCCTGCCTGACTCACGAGGTCTAGTTTGGCCGTTACCACGCCGCTGATCGTTTCGACGTCTGGCATTGGGTACGCGTCGGCCACGTCCGCCATGTCGAAACGCCCATCGACCGAAAGGGTTACATCCGGCCTCGATATTGGTTTGGCGACACGAAGGGATCCGGTCGCTTTGCTGCGCCCGGCTGCCACCGCGAACTGGGGGACATCGAGCCGCATCTTGTCGAGCGCGCCCCCAGGGTGTGTGGCCTTGGCGTCTATCGAGATGTTGGAGAGGGGAAGGGGGAGGTCTGGGTACTGGAGCGATCCGTCGCGGACCTCGAGTGATGCGGAGAAGCTCGGGATGTCATTGTCGTCGGGCCCGAGCGCCCCTTCCACACTGGCCTCGAGGGCGAACCGTCCACCGGCTTCGACCCCTTCGAGGTCGCGCGCGTACACGTTGGGAATCGCAGAAACCAACCCCTTGATCGACTGACCTTCGCCCGATGCCAGCTGCAGGTCGAGCTCGAGTGCTTCCGTAGGCCACGCGATTGCTCCAGACCCGGCAACCGAGAGTGCGTTGACCGCGACCTCGAGCCGAGTGAGGGTGAGCTTGGAAGCTGCAGGCTCGAGCGTTGCGTCGAGGTCGACGCTTACTTCGGCCTTCTTCAGATAGGCGATACTGCCGACTTGCACCGTGACTTCTGCGGCTGTGGTTTCCGCCTCGAGCGATTGTGTGCTCGCCTCGATGTCGGCAGACCCGCGATGCTCGAGGCCGGTGACCGTCGCGTCGAGATCAGGGCTGTCGTATGAGAGCGACCCTTCGCTGATTCGGATCGAGCGTATCTCGAGCGACATGGTCGTATCTTCTTGGGGTTCGTCGGTTTCCTTGACGATGTCGTAGTTTGCCTTGCCGTCCTCGGTGACCCGGACACGAATGTCAGGCCGCTCGATTCGAACCGATTCGATACGGATTCGGTCGTCGAATACGAGCGCCCACAGGTCCAACCCGATACCGAAGGATCGCACCGCAAGGAGGGTCTCGCCCTCGAACTCCCCAACCCCTACGATGTGGAGGCCGATCACTTCGGCGGTGAGCGTCGGGAACGTCGAAAGCAGCGAGAGATCGATCTCGTCGAGGTCGACTTTCGCGTTCAGTCGTTCGTTGGCCTCCGCGCGAAGGAAATCCGCGACGCGATCTTCGAACACGAGCGGAATGGCGATCAGCGCTGCGATGATGAGCAGCACGAGGGTACCGGTTCCAATGGCGAGAATCTTGCGTGTGCGTGTCATGAGCCCCCGCGAACGAGCGTACTCGTCTCCGCCGGGGAGGTCACCCCGCCGAGTTCTCAGCGCACAGCCATCGCTCGCTCCAGCGGGACACAATGCCCCACAGATCTCGGTTCCGGCGAGGTAGTATGGGCAAAGGAGGCTCGACCATGATGCCCATCCCGACAGACCTACGTGTCTATCACAGCTCGCCTCGCTTCACTCCGGAGACCGTTCCTGAGAAACTGCTTACCGATCACCAGCTCAGGCCAGGTGTGTACGGCCGCGTCGTGGTGGTCGAAGGGGAGGTTGAATACTGGGTCGACGGGGACCCGCCGCGAATGACACCGATCCTTCCCGGCGATCGCGAGGTACGTGTGCTCCCAGAGCAATGTCATTGGATCAAGCCGCTTGCAGGCGCCGTTTTCTACATCGAGTTCCTCCGGGTCGACGATACGTGACAGCGCGCGTCGAGGTGGATAGTCTTCCCGCCGAGGAGAACGCAGATGCCCCTTACTTCCAAGTGCGTGTTCGCAGTCGTCGCCCTATTCGTCGCTTCGTCAGGTTGCGACGACAGTACGCAACCGGAACCGATGTGCGCGACTGACATCGAGGTCGGTGAGGTACAAGCGTTCGGTGACGACACCGAATTCAACACGGAGGGTCTGACCTTCGATGCGGACGGGGCCCTGTTCGTCTCCCGTCGTGACGGTGTCAACGACGATCAACTGCTGCAAGTCATGGAAGACGGCACATTCGAAGTCGTCGCCGAGGCCGAGTCCATCCTCGGGCTCGCGAGCGACCGAGATGGGATTCTCGCTGCGGGCTTCACGACGGGCGATCTCCTGCTGATCGATCCTGCAACAGGCTCGAACGAAGTGATCGCCAGCGATCTCGGTGCGCCGAACTTCATCGTCACGACGCCGTGGGATACATTGCTCGTGTCGGACGACACCTTCGAAGAGGACACGATCGACGAAGTCACGCGCGACGGTGCAGTATCCACTTGGGTTTCCGGCGTTCCCACGCCCAACGGGATGGTATTCTCGCTCGATGCCTCGGTGCTGTACGTCGCGACGACCTTCGAGGAGCCTGGTCTCTGGCGAGTGCCGATCCTGGCGGACGGCGCGGCGGGGACACCAGAGAAATGGGTGGCATTCGAGCTCGGAACGACCCCCGACGGCGTCGCGATCGACTCGGAGGGGAACGTGTACGTCGCCTTGAACATCGTGGGCGAGATCGCGCGGGTGGATCCCGATGGCAACGTCACCACGTTCGCGACGCTTGGGTCGCCCGCGAGTCTCGAGTTCGGCCAAGGCGATTTCGATCCCTGCTCGTTGTACGTGAGCAGCCTGTTCGGCACACAGCTTTGGCGCGTGGGTGTCGGCGTTCTTGGCGTGCCGATCGAGTGACGCCGCGTCGTGCGGCCGGGCCTCACGTTCGCGGGGGTAGGCCGTGCACCATCGTCAGGAACCGCATCGCCGTACCCGCGCGCCGAAACTCGGAAATCGCTTGATACTCGGGATCGGCGAACCAGTTGCGGGCCGCCTCCTCCGAGGGGAAGCGAAACATGACGACCCGACCTTCGGGCGGCGCCTCTCCCTCGAACGTCACCGTGGAGTCGTCGTAGGTGAAGAACTCACCCCCGTGACGCTTCAAAATCGGGAAGAACCCCTTTTCGTACTTTCGGTACTCGTCCGCGTCGTGAACGACGAAGTTTGCCACCATGTAAACTGGAACATTGCTCATTTGCCGGTTCTTTCTACTCGCGGGAGGTCCCGATCGCCAGGAAAGTTTTCTCACGCCGCCTGAGATGTCATCGTGAGAGGGGCTCGCATGGGTATGCCGAACTACATCGAGATCGATCACCCCTGGTACTCGAACGCGGATATGCCGCTGTACCGGTGGACCTTTCCGACCGGAGCGTCGGACGAAGAGCTGACGGCATGCCTACTTGCCCGGGAGGAGTGGGGGACGCGCGCCCTCTATCACGTGGCGTGGGTGATCGACATCTCGGCCGTCATCAACGCACCCGCGACCCAGCGCAGGATGTTCGGCGAGCATCTGAAGCGGTTCGAGCCTCACAACGAGCGGTGGAACACTGGCTCCGGCATCGTGGTGCCGAACGCATGGCTTCGTGGTCTGGTCACTGCCGTGTTCTGGTTTTCGCCGCCGAAGTTCCCGACGAAGCTGTTCCCCGAGCCGGCCGCAGCCGAGCGCTGGGCGAAGCAGCAGTTGGCTGACAAGCTGGCCGAAGTGCGCGGCAACGCACGAGCGATCTAGAGCGTATCTCAGTCGTCGAGGAGCGTGATGACGCGTTCCGGAGGCCTGCCGACGATGGCGCGATCTCCGCGAAAGACGATCGGGCGCTCGATCAAGATCGGGTGGTCCGCCATCGCCGCGATAAGTGTGTCCTGGTTCGAGGTGTCATCGTCGAGCCCGAGCTCGGCATAGGGCGCTTCCTTTTCTCTGATGAGCTCACGTGCGCCAATGCCGAGCTTGCCAAGAGCGTCTTCGATTTGCGCGACAGTCGGCGGTGTGCGCAGGTATTCGAATACCGTCGGCTCGAAACCAGCGTCGCGAATCAGCGCTAGGGTCTGCCGAGACTTGCTACACCTTGGGTTGTGCCAAATCGTGATCTCCGCCATGGGTCATCGCATGCCGCGCCTGACCCGCGATCGCAAGTCGCAACGCGTTCTGCGCTGTGGTAGTAGCGAGTGATGGAGCCCACGGTCCATGAAATCCTACAGAGCGAGCCCTGCCGTGCAGGCCTCGAGCAACTCTGTTCGGAACTCGGTGAGAAACCAGATCGCGTCGAGCGACTGACCGCGCGGTCGCTGCAAGAAATGATGGCTCGGCACGACCAGATCGCCACCCATGCCTACCAGATCATCGGCGGGCTGCTCTCTCGACGCTTTCGAATCGACGTCGACCACGATGCGCTACGCCGCCTACAGGCGATCGACAAAGAGCACGCGATCGCATGGCTCCCCTCACACCGATCATACCTCGACATGTTCTATCTCGAGCAGGTCATTCAGCAGTCGGGGATGCAGCCGTCGTTCGTCCTTGGGGGCGACAACCTGGACTTCTGGCCAATCGGGCCGATTCTCCGTCGTGCGGGGATCCTCTACATCAGGCGCGCCACCCGGGATGACCCGGTGTATCGTTTCGCCCTGCGCACGTATCTCGCGCATCTGGTGAGTCAGCGTCGCAACCTCACCTGGTCGCTCGAAGGCGGCAGGACACGTACGGGTAAGCTACGTCCCCCGCGTTACGGTGCGTTGAAGTACGTCGTCGATGCCGTCCGTCAGCGCGACGACGCCAACGTGATGATGGTGCCTGTTTCGGTCGTCTACGATCAGCTGCCGGAGGTCGAGGCCATGACCGACGAGGCGCTAGGCGGAACCAAGCAA
>JBATTM010000553.1:0-1579 GCA_049670545.1 Polyangiales bacterium | reverse complement strand
GCCTTCATGGCCTCGATCCGCTCGCGCAGGATCTTGAATCGGTCGGCGAAGGGCGTGCCGTGATTCTCGATCTCGGGCTGGTTCCAGCCCGCCCCGACCCCGAAGAGGAAGCGCCCGTCGGAGACGCGGTCCAGCGTGGCGACCGACTTGGCCGTCTGGAAGACGTCGCGCTGAGGTACGAGGCAGATGCCCGTTGCAAGCTTCAGTCGGGTCGTCGCGCCCGCTGCGACTGCGAGCGCCACGAAGGGATCGTAGGCGGCATAGTACTCCCTGGGCAGCCCGGGTTCGCCGACGGCCGGGGGTCCGGGCGTCATCGGGCTGACGGGCATGTGAGAGTGCTCGGCGAACCAGACGGATTCGAACCCGCGGTCTTCAGCGGCCTTGGCAAACTCGGCCGGCTGCGTGTTCGAATCGGTGGGAAAGTAGGTCAGTCCGAAATGCATGGGGTTCCTCGTGCGTCGTGGGAGGGTGTCTTGCATGGTAGAGTCCTAGCTTGGGCTCGCGCCATCGGGCCGGCCGAATGGGGAGGACGATTCATGCGCGTGACCTTCGATCTGAGCGATGACGATCTCAAGTATTTCAAGCGAGCCTTGAAGGAGGTCCGTGTCCGCGCCAAGCACATGACTGAGGACGAGGTCGTGAAGGCCGCGCGTGCGCTGCTCGATCAGATGCTGTGCGTGAGCGCGCCGGCGTTCGTCTGCGAGCGCATGAGCAAGCTCTCCGATCTGATTGCCATGCTCGAGGACAGCGAGTGGGCGCTGACCGGTCGCGACCGCGAGCGCGTCGTTCGAAGCCTGACCTATTTCGCTGAGCCGGACGACATCATCCCCGACAAGGTGCCTGTCCTGGGCTTCCTCGACGACGCCATCATGGTCGAGCTGGTGGTGGGTGAACTGGAGCACGAACTGTCTGCGTACGCGGACTTCTGCGGCTTTCGGAAGACGCGCGAGGAGCGCTTTGGGCCGGACGAGGATCCCGCGACGCGTGAAGAGTGGATCTCGGCGCGTCGGCAGTCGCTGCATGCGCGGATGCGACGTCGGCGCTCACGGCGGAAGCCCCGCGGCGGGTCCGGGGGCCGGTCGCCCATCGCCCTCTGGTAGGACGCAAGCGGACATGGAGTCCGCCGGCCGGGGAGTTCGCACGAGAATGTGGTCCCACATCACCGCGCAACTCAATGTGCCCGATCTCGAGGCCGCACTCGCGTGGTACAGGGACCATCTCGGCTGCAAGATCGCCTGGCGGAGCGAAGACCGCACGTACGGCGCCGTCTACAACGGAACCACGGAGTTGTTCTTCAGCGAATCCGGACGCTCGACCGCGGGCACCATTCTCTGCGTTCGGGTTCAGGATGTGGATGCGGTGTACGCGCATTGTCTCGAAGCGGAAGCACCCATCGTGAGTGGGCTGGCCGATCGCGCCTGGTCCATGCGCGAGTTCGAGGTCGATGATCCGTATGGGCACCGATTGCGGATTGGCCAGAGCACCCTTCTCTAGCCGGCGGCGTGTTCACCGTTCGCCCACACCTCGGCGCTGAGCATGCGGTCGCCATCGAATTCGAATCGGCCCTCGATGAGTTTTC
>JBATTM010000552.1:0-1804 GCA_049670545.1 Polyangiales bacterium | reverse complement strand
GCAAGCTCTCGACGCCTGATTCGCAGGAGCGAGGGACATCGGTTTCTTGGGTTCGTCCCCGGCGTTCGAGGTTGCTCGAAAGCGCTGTTTCGCGCGAGCAAACGTACGAGCGTCTCGCCTGAGGCGAAACCGGTTCGCACCGATGTCCCGCAAGTCTCCGACATCATTGGGTGCGGAAGAGAGGACTCGAACCTCCACGAGTGTTACCTCACTAGATCCTTAGTCTAGCGCGTCTGCCAGTTCCGCCACTTCCGCATGAAGAGCAGGGGCCCGAAAGTAGTCGGGGATCGCCGGGTGTCAAGTTGGCGCCGACCCACCCGCCCCGGCTGCAAGCCCTGTTCCGCCGCGGGCCTTCGGACGCCACCCGGCAGTCGTGGAAAGTCCGTTTTTGCTGCGCGATTTAGCGCGCGGGCACCGTCCGCGGCAGCCGCACGGCTCCCGCCCCGAAACGCGTCGTAACGCTTCCCGCCGATCTCGCGTAGTGTGGCCACGATGGGTCGCCCCGCCTCCTCACCCCTGCCCGGTGCCCGCAGTCTCGAGACGCGAATCTCGGTGAACCTCGACAGGATGGCGAAGACGGCGAACGCCGCGATAGCCGGCGCGCTGATCGGGTCGGCACTGCTGGGCTACTACGTGTCGTTCTACTTTCATTTCGCCACCGTCTTTTTCCTGTTGCTCAACCTGGTGAACTTCTATTGGCGCCACCTGCAAAAGACCCACACGTTGCTCGCGAACTTCGGCTTCCTCGCACAGATTCGCTATCTGGTGGAGAGCGTCGGTCCCGAGTTTCGGCAGTACCTGTTTGCCAGCGATGTCGAAGAACGACCATTCTCACGAAACGAACGCGCCGAGGTGTATCGAAAAGCCAAGGGGATCGATTCGTCTGGCGCATTCGGTACGCAACGCGAGTTCGAGGTTGGGGGAATCACTCTGCGTCATTCGTTCTTTCCCATCTCGCAAGACGAGTTGGTTCCGTTCCGCGTGACGTTCGGCGAAGAGCGGGGGTTGACGAACACGTTTACCATCGAGCGCCCACTCATCATCAGCGCGATGAGTTTCGGCGCGCTTGGCTCGAATGCGGTGCGCGCGCTGGCGCGAGGGGCATACAAGGCACGAATCCCAATGAATACCGGGGAGGGCGGCTATCCGAAGTACGCACTGATGGAAGAGGCGAGACTGATCTTCCAGATGGGCACAGCGAAGTTTGGCGTGCGTGACGGGAACGGTCTCCTCGACGAACGAAAGCTCGCGGATCTCGCCGCGCTCGAGCAGATACGGATGATCGACATCAAACTCTCCCAGGGCGCGAAACCAGGGAAGGGTGGGCTTCTCCCCGCCGAGAAGATCAGCGAAGAAATCGCCGAACTTCGTGGGGTACCGATGGGAGTCGACGTCGTGTCGCCGCCGCGCCACCCGGAGTGCATCGATCCACGATCGACCGTCGCGTTCATTCAGCGCGTGCAGGAGGTCTCCGGCTTGCCCGTCGGAATCAAGTTCTGCCTCGGACGGGATTCTGAGCTGCGCGCCCTCCTTCGGGAGATGCAGCGCCAAAGCGTGTTTCCCGACTACATGAGTGTCGACGGCGCCGAAGGCGGCACGGGCGCAGCACCCAAGAGTTTCATGGATGGACTCGGCCTTCCGATCTTCGAGAGCCTGCCGATCGTCCAAGCGATGCTCTGTGAGGAGGGTGTGCGGTCCAAACTCAAGTTGATCTCGGCAGGAAAACTCGTCGATGCGCGCCGCCAGCTGATCGCGATGTCAATGGGCGCTGACGCGTGTCTGTCCGCGCGCGGCTTCATGATGG
>JBATTM010000551.1:0-5152 GCA_049670545.1 Polyangiales bacterium | reverse complement strand
CACCCTCGGCCACCAGGGAGTCGACATCCACCAGCGGATCGATCTGGCCATACACCTCTTCGACGACAGGAAGACCACAGCACACCATCGGGTGCCTCGAGTGAAACACAGCCGAACCAGAAGCCGTGGTGGGAACACATGCTTCGGTGGTAATGTCACCTCGATCGATGTCTTCTGAGAGCGCCCGTCGTACGGTTTCGGATAGGATCGTGGGCGCGGGGGGAGAGACCAACATCGCTAGGTTATAGCCAACTCCGGGCCAAGATCTCGGAATAAAGATTGCTCATCGCGTGGTGTGTGAGGGCCGCGCCGACGCCGCCGCGCCAAGCGCGGACCCATCCGAAGAGCAATCCAGGCAACAGGACCGCGAGGCGCGCCGGGTGGGGTTCGGAGATCAAGTGCACCAACGCGAACAGGACGGCCTGTGCGACCCAGGCGAGCGGCGCGAGTTCGACGCCGAGGAGGCGGATGCGCCTCGGCTCGGCGTCGGAGAGGGCTGTCTGAAGGAAGCCGCGGAAGAAAGCTTCTTCCGGAAGCGCGACGATGACCAGCTGCGCGAGAACCGTGCTTGCGAGCGCAGGTGGCAGTGTCAGGGCGAACGGTTCGGCGGGTGCGTGCCACCAGGAATAGGCCAGCGCGTATAGCGGAAAGATCACGGCGGCGACCGCCATGGCCGCGCCGATCTCACGCACCGCTGAGGGGAGGGCACCCAAGAGGGCACGCCCGAGGTCCCAGAGGCCGAGTGGTCCCGGAGACCGATCGTCGTCGGACGGGTCGAGGAGGCCGCCGAGCGAGATCCCAAAATGTGTGTTGTCGCCCTGGGCCATGTGGATCGCCGTCAGGAGAAATACGGCGGCCACCAACAAGTGAACGTACTCGCCGATCACCGGAACCGGCTCGAGCCGCGTGGCTCCAAAAACCGCGACGCAGGTGAATGCGTATACGAAGAGCACTCTTGGGACGGACGCGGGCGCGTAGGCCATCGCGCCACAAGTACAGCGGGCCGAAGCGCTTGCCAAGCACCAAGCGAAGCCTACACTTCACGCGCTTCCCAAGGACATGCGACCAGGCGCGAGGCAGTGCGTTGATTTCCGAAGACAAGATTGCCGAGATTCGCGACCGCGCACCGATCGCCGACATCGTCGGCAACTTCGTGGCCCTGAAGAAGTCAGGCAACAGCTTGAAGGGGCTGTGTCCGTTTCACAACGAGAAGACGCCTTCGTTCTACGTGCACCCGAACCGCGGCTTCTATCATTGCTTCGGATGCAAGGCGTCGGGCGACGTGTTCTCCTTTCTCATGCATGTCGAAGGGAAGACCTTCCCCGAGATTGCGCGCGACTTGGCCGAGCAAACCGGCGTCGAGCTTCCGGTGTTCGATCCCGAGCGGGAGGCCGCGCACCAGCGGCACAAGAAAGAGACTGAGCGGCTTTCCGCGATCACCGAGACGGCGACCGAGTTCTATTGCGCCCAGCTACGGGATCATCCGGACGCCGGCATCGCGCGCGCCGAGTTGAAAGCGCGCGGCATCGACGACGAGTGGGCGCGGAAGTTTCGTCTTGGTTACGCACCACACGGATGGGATTCCTTGGTGCGGTTCCTGGAGCGAACTGGTGCGTCGCCCGCAGACGCCGAAGCGGTCGGCCTCATCGTGTCGCGTCGTTCGGGGCGCGGTCACTACGATCGCTTTCGGCATCGTTTGATGTTTCCGATTTCGGACGTGCACGGAAAGGTCGTCGCCTTCAGTGGGCGCGCGCTCGATGCGGCGCCCTCGATGGAAGCGCAAAAGGAGCCCCCGGCCAAGTACCTCAATAGCCCCGAGAACCCGCTCTACCACAAGGGCGAGGTGCTCTACGGTTTGCATCAGGGTCGCGTCGAGATCCGTCGCGAAGAGGCTGCCCTCCTGTGTGAAGGCAACTTCGATCTCGTGGCGCTTCATCAGGCGGGCTTTGCGAACGCGGTCGCGCCGATGGGCACCGCATTCACCGAGCCCCATGCCGCGCTGATCAAGCGCTTCGCCCCGAAGATCTTCCTGTTGTTCGATGGGGACAAGGCCGGTCAGAAAGCGGTCCGGGAGGCGTACGCAGTACTTCGCAAGGTCGGTCTCGAGGCCCACGTCGTCACGCTGCCTCCAGGGGCCGACCCCGACAGCTTTCTCAGGGAGCGCGGCGCGGAGGCACTTCGCACGCAGGTCACCCAGGCGCCGACGATCGTCGAGTACCTGATCGACGACTCCGTGGCGCGTGTCGAACCCAACCCGCACGCGAAGGCGGATGCGATCGCCAAGCTTGGTCCGATTCTTGCCCGAGTCGAAAGTCCGATCGAACGGGGGCTTTATGTGGAGCGCGTCGCGCGAAAGTTTGGGATTACCGATGTTCCACTCGTACGGCGTGAGCTGCGTCGCGGAGTTGGCCGTGGGAACGAACGCCGCGATACAGCTCGTGACGCGGTGCAGCAGGGGATTGCACCTGCAGTGTCAGAGTTACAGTCGAAGTTGATCGCGCTGCTGATCGATCAGCCCTCGCTGATCGGTCTCGAACAAGTGCAGAAGTTACCGGGGCTTTTGACGAACAAAGATCTACGCGCCATCTTTGATTCTATCTTGCGGATGGTGGACAGGCATGGGTCCCTCGAAGTGACGCCCCTACTCGAGGAACTCCAGGACAACCCGCTTCGGCCTTGGCTCGAAGAGCAGCTGGCCGTGCAGCGGCACAATCTCGAAGAGGCCCGTGAAATTCTTTGCGAAGGCCTTCCGCGTCTGGAACAACAGAATATCGAACGTGAGCTACCCCGTTTGCAACAGCGCATCGTCGAAGCGCGTCGCGTAGGTGACGACGCTTTGGCTGCTGGGCTCACTCAAGAGTTTGTCGAGCTTTCCCGTAGTGCGCATAAACTCAAACAACAAAGCGCGAAGCAGAGGTGACAATGGCGAGCAAGAGCTCAGCAAACACGGACCAGCCGATCAAGTCCAAGTTCAAGTCCGAACCTGTTTCGCGGGTTGTCCCCAAGCTGAAGGGGCGCGAGCGAAAAGAAGTCCAGGTCTTGCTGGAGCGTGGTCGAACGAAAGGCCACCTCACGTACGATGAGCTGAACGAAGCGTTGCCTCCCGACATGGTCACGTCAGATCAGATCGACGATCTGATGGTGTGGCTGCGAAGCGAGGACATCGAGGTTGTCGACGGAGCGCCCGAGGGGCAGAGCCGCACGAGCGAAGTTCCGGTGGCCGCGACTCGCACGACCTCGCGGCGTCCGTCCGCGATTCCGGCGCCTGCGGATGATGGGTATGCGCAGAAGTCGAACGATCCGGTTCGCATGTACTTGCGAAAGATGGGCTCTGTCTCGCTGCTCACACGCGAGGGCGAAGTCGAGATCGCCAAGCGCATCGAAGACGGCGACGCCAAGATCTTTAATGTCATCCTGAATTCGCGTATCGGCGCCGCGGAGATTCTCGAGATCGGCGAGAGCCTCCGCAAGGGGAAGCTTCGCATCAAAGACGTGGTGCGGGACCTCGACAAAGAAGAAGAAGTCGATTTCGAGGCTGCCAAGGCCCGCGCGCTCAAACTCTTCGACAAGGTCAGACGCATCGAGTCGTCGATGGGGAAGGTGCAGAGCGAGCTCGACGGAAAGCGAAAGATCTCCGACCGAAGCAAGAAGCAGTTTGCGGCGCAACTCGACAAGCATGTCGGCGAGCGAGTGATGCTCCTTCGCGAGATCAACCTCACCAAGAAGCAGATCGACCGCGTGGTCAGCCGAATCAAGTCGTACATTCGGCGGGTCGAGCGCGCGCAACGCGAGATGAACGAGGCTGAAGAGCGCGTCGGCGGATTGAAGTTCCGAGACATGAAGCGAGTCGTTCACGACATGCAGGAGAGCAAGGCCGTCGAGAAGCGGGTTCTTCGCCGCTACGGATCGGAAGAGCAGATCCTGTTGTCCGAGGAACACATCCGCGAAGCGCAGAAGACGATCACCCAAGTCGAACAAGATACCGGTGAAGCGATTGCGTACCTCAAGGACACCTACGGCGCGTTGGCTGAAGGGGAGCGTACGACGGAGCGTGCGAAGGCCGAGTTGGTCGAAGCGAACCTTCGTCTCGTCGTCTCGATCGCGAAGAAATACACCAACCGCGGGTTGCAGTTTCTCGACCTCATTCAGGAAGGCAACATCGGCCTGATGAAAGCGGTCGACAAGTTCGAGTACCGCCGCGGCTACAAGTTCTCGACGTACGCGACCTGGTGGATTCGCCAGGCGATCACGCGAGCCATTGCCGACCAAGCGCGCACGATCCGTATCCCCGTGCACATGATCGAAACGATCAACAAGCTGATTCGGACCTCGCGCTATCTGGTGCAGGAGCTCGGCCGTGAGCCGGACCCTGAAGAAATCGCCGAGCGCATGGAGATGCCTCTCGAGAAGGTCCGCAAGGTTTTGAAGATCGCCAAAGAGCCGATCAGTCTGGAAACCCCGATCGGTGAAGAGGAAGACAGCCATCTCGGCGACTTCATCGAGGACAAGAACGCCGTCTCGCCGGTGGAGGCCGTCATCGGTGGCAATCTGGAAGACCAAACCCGCCGCGTCCTCAAGACCCTCACCCCCCGCGAAGAAAAAGTACTCCGCATGCGGTTCGGCATTGGGGAGAAGAGCGACCACACGCTCGAAGAGGTCGGCCAAGACTTCGAAGTCACGCGCGAACGAATCCGCCAGATCGAAGCCAAAGCACTCCGCAAGCTCCGGCATCCGAGCCGGTCGAAGCAACTGCGTTCCTTCATGGATAACTAACGAGGGGCGGGGTGCGGTCAGCCGTCGGCTGCAAGAGCCGAGGCACGCGCGATCCGCCGACGTGCTCCCTCCGTCGTCCTCGGAGCCGGGTCAACTGGGGCAATCGGGACGGGTTCGACGCAGCCATGTGGCGGACGGCTCGGCTTGCATAGGTGGGCGGGTGCACTTGCAGCGTTGGCCCACGCAAGCCTCGCCTCATAGCTCGCGGCCAACCCGAAGTGGTTGCTCGTTTACGGGTTGGCACTCGCCATGCCGCCCCATGACCGCATCGAACCCGCCCCTATTGAACCCACTACCGTGGGACATTCGGCGCGTCGACTGGCGCTTGCGAGAACGGATCAACTGGGGCAATCGGGACGGGTTCGACGCAGTCATGTGG
>JBATTM010000550.1:0-3505 GCA_049670545.1 Polyangiales bacterium | reverse complement strand
CTCCAATCCTCGCCTCGACGTCGACGACCTCACCTACGACATCAAGTCGATCGAAGGCATCCTTCCCGAAAAGGGAGGCGCCGCTGCCCTCTTCATCGATGTGCTCGTGGCCCGTAGGCCGCTCGGTGTGTATCGTCCGCGAGCCGTCGTCGTCCGCTGAGCAGCACCGCTCGCCCTAGCGTTGGCCGGACGTCCCGGTAGTAGTCGAACCGACTACGCCGCCTGGGGCAACGCCAACGCTGCCGCCGCGTGGATTGCCTTGGTGAATCCGCGGGTCATCTGCGCGGCGGCACGCCTGCCGATCGCTTTTCCGAGGAGGGGGAGCGGGATCTCGAATGTGGAAGTCCAAACGACTCGGGTCTGAGTGGCATCGATCGCTTCGAACTCGACCCGACCGTGGGTGTGTCTCACGGGGAGGGGGCGCGCTCGTCGGATGAGGTACTCGAAAGCCTGCGGTGCATCATAGATGACGATCTCTTCGTCGAGAACGAGCGGGCCGCTGAATACTCGACGCAACGCTCCAAGCCCGTTGCGTTCGGGTTGGCCGGTGCGAATCAGCTCGCACTTGTCCACGCCGGGAAAGCGGCCGTAGCCTTCATGGTCAGTCAGCACGGCGAACAAGGCGTCCCGCGCGACGTCGACTGTCTCTTCAACTCTTATCGTGGGCATCAGTACCAAGCCGACTATCACACGCTCGCGTGCGAGTCGCCAGTGGCGAAGGTGCCCTGGCCTTTTCGCGCGCTTGGACAAGATATCTGCCGGCAGATCGGCAGCGACACGGTATACTCCCGCCGTGTCAGCCGTGCGCGTCTTCATCTCGATGTTGCTTTGCGTCGCGAGCGCGTGCGGCTCCCATGAGGGCAGCACCGATCCGGACCCGGTGGCGCTCGGCCAGATTCGCGTCGTCGACCCGCAACGGCTCGAGGACTCTGCGCAATGGGGCCCCGCGCTCGACCTCGACCTCGAGACTGAGTTCTGGGATCTCATCGGGAACTCTGCGCATGCGGACTACCCCGCGTGGCACACGAAGGCCAAGGCGTACCTTGCGGCCAACGGAGATGCCGACCCACGACTCGGGATGCTTGTTTCCGCGGGTGCCGTCTTCAGTTTGACCCGACTGTTTCAGGCCACCGATGCGACCCCGAACCTCGGCGAGTTTGCCCCATTCATCGCGGACGCGACCGAGGGCGCCCGGACCGCTGTTGCGCCGCTGACCGACCACGAGCCTGCGGTCGTCTTCTTCCACAACAACCAAGCCATGCTCGCTTTCTTGCTCCAGTCCAATGCGGACGTCGGCATTTGTCATCTGGAGAAGCTTCGAAACCTCGAGGATGACAACCCCTCGTTCCACGGCACCGAGGGAAGGGCGGCTGCGCCGTTCACCTACGGCATGGTCAACGACGAAGCGTATGTGGACTACGCGATCGCCATGATGGAGGATTGCAACACGTGGATTTGTAACTGGACCTCGAAGCTGGCGCCCTACAAGCCCATCGGGCAGCTCATGACCCTGGCCGAGTTCCATGCAGTCAAAGCGGAGCTCTCCGGTGACGCGGAGGTCCGTCGGGCGTCGTACGAGGAAATGAATCGTCTGCTCGACCGCGCGACCGCCCTTGGTGAGGCGCGTGACTTCCCCTTCCTCGATCGCATCGAGACGCTTCGAGAGGAGCTTCCCGCACGTTCCTACACGCAGGGAATCGGCATGGGCCGCAGCCCGATGCCGATCTACGCGAACGAAACCAACTGCAGCAACTGCCACATTGGCGGCATCGCCGGGCGCTATGGGGAAGCACTCGACGATCCGTATCCCGATGCCGACACTCTGACGACTAAGCCGGGGCCACCGCCTTTCGCGACAAGCAACGACGTCGCCTGCGATTGAAGCCGCTCGCGAAGTGCGGGCTACTCGGAAACCAACTCCGTCAACAAGTCGCCGAGGTTGCGGAAGCCTGCGACCCATCCTTGATCGAGGTGTGCCGATGCGTTGCGGAAGCATTCGAGTTCGGCCTCGGTCGGTTCATGCGGCTTCCACCGTAAGCGTTGCAAGGTGCCTTCGTCGTTGGCTTCGAGCTCGATCGTCGCCAACATCCAGCGAGGCCAGTCGGGCATCCTCGGGTTGCCCGTGAGGTTGCCGTCCGCGTCGGTCAGACACTGCTTCCACCGCAGTCGTTCGGTGGGCTCGATCAAGTCGAACTCCCACCGCTCGTGGTGTGCCTGCGTGTCGCCGAACCGCATCTCGTAGCGCATCACGCCGCCCGGTCGGAGGTCGTGTTCCAACACCGCAGTTTGGCAGTTCGGATTCGGCCTGTACCATCTCGTCAAGAGATCGGGCTCCGTCCACGCACGCCACACCATTGCCTGCGGGGCCGCGTAGACGCGCTCCAAGACAAACTCCGTCATTCCTTGCTCAGCGTCAGGCATCGTCTTCCTTTCGGCCCTCGGCGCGGACCATGTCACGCAGAAGCGTATCGAGTTGATCAAAACGCGCTTCCCAGAGCGCGCGGTACTCTTCGAGCCAAGTGTTCGCGGCCGCGAGCGGTTCGGGCCGCAATCGCGCCGGACGCCTCGCGCCATCGATACTGCGTTCGACCAGGCCCGCTTGCTCGAGAACCTTCAGGTGCTTGGACACCGCGGGCTGGGACATGGAGAAGGGTGCCGCAAGCTCTCCCACGGACGCGTCGCCATCGACCAATCGGGAGAGGATCGCCCTCCGCGTGGGGTCTGAAAGTGCGGAAAACACGGCATCGAGGCGCGGGTTCGGGTCCATCGCATAACCACTTAGTTCCATAACTAAATGCTTATATGATATTTGAATCCCCTGTCAAACGCTCCACGTTCTTCTGACGAGTCAGCGCGAGTCCGCCGTCCCGTCGGCCAGGCCCTCACGACGTGGATCTGCTCCACCAAGCACCTCGTCGTCACCGAGGCTGATGCCATGCAATCCGCTGATCAGCTCCACGATCGCAACCTCATGACCAAGGTCTTCGAGATATGACTGCACGGCTTCGAGTCGTCCGTCTGGCCAGCCGCGCTCTTCGAGCTCCGTCGTCCCCCCACGGTTGATGACGTGGGGCAACTCGGTTGCCGCTTGCGGATCGAGGTCGAAGTCCATGAGCCCGATCGCCGCGCGTGCGACGTAGGAGATGATCCGTGAGCCGCCAGGGGACCCGATGGCGGCCACCGGTGCCCCGCTCTGCGCGTCGAAGATCACGACCGGCGACATCGAGCTGGGGGGACGCTTGTGCGCCGCCACGGCATTCGCGACGGGTTTGCCGTCGCGTTCGGGTCGGAACGAAAAATCGGTGAGCTGGTTGTTGAGGATGATGCCGCGGACGACCACGCGAGAGCCGAAGGGGTTCTCGACGCTGGTGGTCATCGAGACGATGTCGCCAGCGCCATCGACGATCGAGAAATGACTCGTGCTGGGAAGCTCGGGTGAGTGTCCGTCGTAGAAACGCTCAGCTTTCGTCCCCGGTGGAGTGCCGGCTTTTGCGCTCGCCATCCT
>JBATTM010000549.1:0-6449 GCA_049670545.1 Polyangiales bacterium | reverse complement strand
CGAGCACGCCCGAGGGGTTGAGGAAGCGCACCGCGAACGCGACTCCTCCGAAGCCGGCGGCCCAGGCGAGGGCGGTGAGCAGGTCCGCCAGTCGCGCTGGATCGGCGTGCAACGCCACCAGCGGGGTGGTCACCGCCACCACGATGGTGAGGTTGTCCCAACCGTGCCGCCCGAGCAGCTCCGCCACGGTGGCAAGGGTCGCGACGAGCAGCGCGACCCCCGCGATCTCGGTCGCGCCGTAGCCCGTGAAGGGCTCGAGCAGCGTCACCCCGGCCGTGGTGAGGGCGAAGGCCGACACGAAGAACGCGCCCGATCCCGCCCACGACTTGGTCTGGCCGTCGATCTCGAACCAACCCGGGCGCGGAAGCGACAAGCCGACCCAGGAAGCGAGCGGGTCGCTGAGCGCGAGCACCGCGAAGGCGATCTGGAGGGCGAAGACCCGCCCCGGGTCGAGGGTCCAGCACGTCCACAGACAGAACAGCAGCGCGATCGGGAAGACCACGGTGCCGTAGCTGTGGCGCTCGATGTCGTGCATGCCTTTGAACACCCGGCGCGGGATCGCCCAGAGGTTCACGCCGATGAACGCGGCGCAGAGCAGGTAAATCAGGTCCGGCGACGCGAAGAACGCAGGCGCAGCGATCACCGCGAGACCGGTGTAGGCGTGCACGAAGCGGCGCGACATCTCGGAGCGGAGGCCGAGCTTGCGAAGGAGCTCGCCCCCGCCCACGCCGACCCCGAGCACCCCGGAGAAAATCGCGAAGCTCATGAGGTCGTTCATCAAATCCTCCGACCCACTAGCTCGTGGGCTGGGCCTCGCGATCCGGCTCGTCGTCCCTCATCGTGACCCGCTTGGCGCTCTGGCGCGTTCGGCCCGATCCACGGGCCCGCCGGTGACAGGATGTGCGCACGCTCCGGGGCGCGGTGCGCGGTTGTGCCATATGCTCCCAAGTCCGCCTCGATGGGGTGTAAGATAGAGTTGACACAACAGAGTGTCAATCAAGCCTGACTCAGGGAGATCTCGGTGTCTAATCCAGGAGTTCGGCCACCCGGCCGAGCAGCCCTCGGGCCGTGAAGGGCTTGGGGAGCACCGCCCTCGCCCAAATCGTCCGCCACGTCCGACACGCGTAGGAAGCGCAGCGCGGGGTTCGTCGCTCGAATCCGTTCGATCCGCTCTCGACCCCCAAGATTCGGCATCTGGAGGTCCGTGAGCACGATCTCAAAGGTCGGCGCGGAGCGCCTCCCGACCATCCGAAACGGCAACGACGTCCGCGCACCTGCGGGTGGGCACGCGAACGAGAGACTGCCGGACCGCGACGTCGTCCTCGACCACCAGCACCTTCGCCGCGCCATCGAGCGCCGAATTTCGCGGTACCGAGTATTCTATCGCGTTGGGAACCGCGCAGAGAGCGGCTTTGTTTTGCCTATCTGCTGAGGATCGGACTGGAGACCTTTGACTCGCGAGCGGCGACGCAGGTACCCTGGCAGGCAGGACGGACCAGGCTACCGAGAAAGAGGAGGCGGGGGCGATGAAGATCCGAGACGTCATGACCACCGGTGTTCTGGTCGCCAAGACACACGAGAGTGTGAGGTCCGTGGTGACCAAGATGATGAGTCGGCACTGCGGGTCGATCCCCGTCGTCGGTGAGGAGCAAGAGCTGCTCGGAATCGTCACGGTCCGGGACGTCTTGCTCCCGCTCTATCCGAACTACGGCGACTACGTGCACGACAAGCTCCGGAGCCGGAGCTTCCTCGACATGGAGGCCGGCTATTCAAAGGTCCTCGGCCAGCAGGTCGAGGAGATCATGAGTCGGAATCCCTATACGGTTTCACCCGACACTCCCGTGCTCCAGGCCGCGTCCTACATGGGACTCAGAAGTTTTCGCCGCATTCCCGTCGCGGAGGACGGAAAGCTGGTGGGCGTGGTGAGCATTGGCGACATCAATCGCGCTCTCTTCTTCGCGATGGCCGACTGAAGGGCTTGGCCAGACGAATCCTCAAGATCCTGCACCTGCTCGGGGCAATCGGACTCACGGGTGCCCTCGCCTCGTACATGATCCTGCTGGCGACGGCTCCGGACGACTCGATGGCCGACTATGCCATCGTTCGGAGCAACATCGAGGCCATCTCCGGTTGGCTGCTCGTGCCCTCGTTGGCGATCGCGCTGATGAGCGGGCTCTTGGCCATGGCGGTGTACTCGCCCTTCCAGAACGCGGGTTGGGTCTGGGCCAAGGCCGTTCTCGGACTGCCCATGTTCGAGGGCACGCTGGTGACGATCGACTCGACGGCCCAGCACGCCGCGGCGCTCTCCGCGCAGGCGGCTGCCGGCGACGTCGACCCTGCCCTCCTCTCAGAGATGCTTGCGCGCGAGTGGCGGACTCTTTGGTTCATCATGGCGCTTTCCATCGCCCAGACCGTGCTGGGTGTCTGGCGGCCGCGACGGCGACGCCGAAGAACTCCGATGTGACGATCCGTCGGATGTCGGGACGGATCAGGCGGCGTTGCGCGCACGCGAGCGACCTGCCATCCAGACGCCCAGGCGCCGCCACGGAGGAAGCCGATCGGAAAAGAGGCGTCCGTCCAGGTGGTCGAGCTCATGCTGCAGGCACACCGCGGGCATCATCGATAGGGTGCGCTCGAACGGTTCGCCGAATCGATCGTGCGCCTGCACGCGAAGCTGAGTCGCGCGGAACACGTTGCCCACCACGCCGGGCAACGACAGACAGCTCTCTTCCACGAAGCCCGGTGCGGCCGAGCCGACGATGACCGGATTGACGTAGACCTTGGGCGACTCGTCGTCGCCCATGATCACGAGCACGCGTTGGCGAACGTCGATTTGCGGAGCGGAGATGCCGATCCCGTCGGTGGCGCGCATCGTGTCGATCAGGTCGTCGATGAGACTACCGAGCGCGTCGTCAAATGCCTCGACGGGTGTCGACCGTTCGCGCAAGCGAGGATCCGGATACTCGAGAATGGGTCGTTGGGCCATGTTCAGCTCTGTCCACCGAAGGACTCGAGACCCGTAGCCGGGCGTCGAAGCCGCCGCTCGATGAGCGGCAAGGTCGCGACGATGGTCACGGCGAGAAGCAGGAGTTCCAGGACGTAGACGGTCACGTATCCGTTCGCCGAGCCAGGGAGGCCGAGGAACGAGTGCCCGCCGATGCCGGCGTTGACGAGATCGCGGATCGGCCCGCTCAGCGCCATGCCCACGCCAGCTGCGGTGGCCTGGACCGCGCCCCACGCTCCGAGCGCTAGACCCGCTTCTTCAGGGGGTGCGTTGCGCATGGTGATGGTGAGCGTTCCGTGGCTGAAGACCGCTGCACCAAAGCCGACACCGAAGTTGCCGGCCAGAAAGACCGCCGGGGCGTCCCACGACGCTGCAGCGATCACCAGCAGCAACGAAGGAATGCCGATGACGGCCCCGTTGAGCGTCATGCGCGCCGCGTCGCCGCCCTTGCCGAGCACGCGCGACGCGAGACCAAACCCGATCAAGCCGCCGACGGCCAGAAGCGCGGTGAGCTTGGTGGTGGCCGCGACGGTGAGGTGCAGAACTTCTCCGCCGAAGGGCTCCAGGAGGATGTCGGCCATGCCGAACGCCATCGTGCCGAGGCCCACGATGATCAGTCGTCTCACCGCATGCGGACCGCTGCAAAACTGAGCCCACGAGGCGCGGAAGGTCGGATCCGGAGCCACCTCGCCACGCAAGCGCGAGGGACGACGCGTCTCCTGTTTCCACATCGCGACGCTGTTGAGAACCGCCGTGATGACGGCAGCGCTTTGGATGACCTGCACCAAGCGTCCCGGCACGAAGTCGTGGAGCACCGCTCCGAAGATCAACGCGCTCACGATCATGCCGAGCAGCATGCTGACGTACATCAGCCCGACGACGCGCGGGTGCGACTCGGGCGGGGTGAGATCCGTCGCGAGCGCGAGCCCGGCGGTTTGCACGATGTGGGCACCGGCGCCTACCAGCAGAAACGCGGCGGCTGCTCCGGCTTGGCCGATCCACGCCGGCGCCTCACTCGCGTGTCCTTTGCCGGCGAGCACCAGGAGGGCGAAGGGCATGATCGCGAAGCCGCCGAATTGCAGAAGCGTACCACGCCAGATGAAGGGCACGCGACGCCAACCGATGACAGAGCGATGGGTGTCGGAGCGATGTCCGATGAGCGCACGGAAGGGCGCGAACACCAACGGAAGCGCGACCATCACGCCGACGATTGTCGCCGGGAGGCCCAGCTCGACGATCATGACTCGATTCAGGGTGCCGACCAGCAGCACCATCGTCATGCCGACCGAAACCTGGAAAAGCGAAAGCCTCAGAAGACGAGGCAGCGGGAGGTCGTCGGTGGCGACGTCCGCAAAGGGAAGGTATCGGGGCCCCAGGGAGGTCCACTGACTCAGCAGCCGTCGGGCCAGACCTCGCTTCGGTCCCGACACGCGCTAGTCCTCGTCGTCGTCGTCCTTGCTGAGGACGCGCAGGCCTAGAAGCGACGAAAGCGGCGTCGGATTGTCCGAGAGCAGGGGGAAGCCGAAGCTCGAGGACTTGCCGGACTGCGATCTCGTGAGCAACGGCAGCCGGAACATGGACGAGAAGGGTGCGCCGTTCCTCGACAGAAGAGGCATCCCGAAGGTCGACTTTTGACGCTGAGACTTCGAGAGCAAGCGCATGCCTAGGGTTGAGGAGAAGGGCGCGGCCTTCTTCGAGAGCTTGGGCTCGCCGAGAATGTAGCGGTTCGTCCTCATCAGTCGGGCCGACGACGGGGCCTTGGACAGGACGGGAATGCCAAACACCGATGAGAGGGGTGCGGGTTCGGCCCGCATTGGAATGGGAATTGTCTCGATTGGGTCGTGGCGTTCGAGCGCGCGCTCCGCGTCGACGGCGTAGCCGAAGGGTGCGGAGACACCGACGACCCACTGCCCGGCTCGCAACGCACGCGCGCAGCGTGGGCTCTGCGAAGGATCGATGAAGCCGGCTTTGATTCCAGCGTCGGCCGAACCCTCGTCTGGGCCGATCACGCCTACTGTATCAAAGGCTTTTCCTGCGTCTCGTACTGCCGCACGCGCGGCCTCCTCGGACGCATAGACCCTCACGACCCGAAACATGCCGACCTCCTCAGTCCCGTACCAAGTGTTGTGAGTTTACGAAGCCACGGCTGACGTTTGGACGTTCAGCCGCGGCCCTGGCTCAGCCGCCGGCAGCGCCGTTGAAGAACGCCGGGAACCACGTCGTGTTCGAAAGAATCGAGAAGTGCACGAGAAGTGAGATGAGAAGCACCGTGCCCAGGAAGAGCGGAAGTCCCACCGTTGGATTGACGACACACCAAATTCTACCTTGATTCATTTGCTACCCCTCTCAGCCGCCCCAGGGCGTGTAAACCCACGCGAGAACGTGGGCGATCACCGAAATCAGGAAGAAAACTCGCGCTCCATCGATGACATGTTTGTGTAGTTCTTCGGACTCAGGGATCGTCAGCCCTGTGGGCCACACGCGATCCGGATCATCCATGTCAGTAGCCATCCCGGTTCCTTTCTTCGAATTGCCCAACAATCGGGCGGATTTCGGCTCGGAGAGTGTTCCGAGTCTGATCCCATCTACCTCGTGAGTCAGGAATGTGTCAACAATAATCAACACTATTGAGTGTCAAGTGCCACTGACACCTGCGTGAGTGCCTGTATTCCTCGGAATTTCGCGCGACGTCACGAGAGGTGGCCGCGAACGCGTCGTTTGACGCCGTGGATCACGCGCCACGCGACGAGCATGACCACAGGGACCGCGGCCGCGAAGGTCGCCTTCTTGCTCCAAGGCCATCCCGTCCAGCCGATTCCGTCCCAGAGGTAGCCGAGCAGAGCCACCGAGTAATAGGTGATGGCGACGACGGAGAGTCCCTCGACGGCCTGCTGAAGTCGGAGCTGGGTCTCGCTACGCCGATTCATCGACGCGAGGAGCTCACGGTTTTGCCCTTGAATCGAAAGCTCGACGCGCGCGCGTAGCAGTCCACTGGTTTGGCTGATTCGTTGCGAAAGGTCTTCGAGGCGACTTCGCACGGCGTTGCAGGTACGAATGCCGGGGGCGAGCCGACGCTTGATGAAGATGTGAATCGGTTGGATCCCCGGGATCTTCTCTTCCGTCAGCTCGCTGTTGCGTTCGCGCACCAGATCGAAGTACGCGTTGGTCGCCGCGAACCGGTAGGTCGTGTCTGAGCGCAGGCGCTCGACGCGCGCCGCGACGTCGGATAGCTCGTCGAGGAGTGCCTGCTGGTCGGTCCGGTCGTCTGCCTGTGTCAGCGCTTCGTTGATGCGGGCGAGCTCTCGCTCCATCGTGCTGACTTCGGGTGTGATTTGCCGTGCGATCGGCAGCGCGAGGAGCGCCATGACTCGGTAGGTCTCGATTTCGAGCACGCGCTGCAGAAGGCGTCCGGCCTGGAGCGGTGTCAGATGCTGCGCCCTCAAAA
>JBATTM010000548.1:0-11309 GCA_049670545.1 Polyangiales bacterium | reverse complement strand
CGCTTCTTCGCAGGGGCCCGCTTCTTCGCAGGGGCCCGCTTCTTGGCGGGTGCCTTCTTGCGCGCCTTCCTGTTGGGTGCGGAACCCTTCTTTGATGTGCCCCTGCGCGACGCGGAACTCCGCGCCTTCTTGGCCGTGCGCTTGGCGCTCTTGCGCTTCTTCTTGGGAGTCTTCTTCTTGGCGGCCCGCTTCTTGGGCGCAGCACGGCGCGTGGTCGCGCCTCGCTTCTTCTTGGCGGCGGCCTTCTTCTTCGCGGCGGCCTTCTTCTTGGCTGCGGCCTTCTTCTTGGCTGCGGCCTTCTTGCGCTTGATCGCGTCGGCTTTCTTCTTGGCTGCGGCCTTCTTGCGCTTGATCGCGTCGGCCTTCTTCTTCGCGATCGCTTTCTTCTTGGCGGCAGCCATCTTCTTCTCGCGGGCGATTCGCCTCTTCTCGTCCGCCACCTGTTTCGCTTCGGCCTTCTTCAAGCGGAGCGCCTCAGCTTTGCGCTTGTCCTCGATCTTCTTGCGGGCGGCCTCGGCCTTCTTGCGGACGGCCTCAGCCTTCTTCTTGGCATCTGCCTTCTTGCGTGCCGCCTCTTTCCGAGCCTGCGCTTGCGCCTTCGCGAGCTCACGAAGATCGATCCTCTTGGTCTCGACCTTGGGTCGGGTCTTCTTCGGCTTCTCTGCCTCTTCGGCCTCTGGCTCTTGGGTGGGCTGCGGAGCCGGGACGAACGGACGCCGGGGCGCGGGTCGGCTTGCCTTGATGCCCGAGAGCGGCAGGTGGCCCGCCTTCTTGGCGGCGGTGTATGCCGCCCGCATGGCACCGGGCTTGGAGAAGTACTTCTTCATCGGGTCCAGGTACTGGACCTTCCAGATCTGCTTGCAGGCGCTCCCGAGGCCCTCCGGGATCGCCGAGTGGATGATGTCCACGCGGGTGCCGCCAGCCACAGGCGCGAAGGTGATTTCGACCTGGGAGTCATTCGCGCCTTTCGGGAAATCCCGAGTCCGCCAGGTCATCGCGATTCGGCTGCCGGTCACGAGATAGACGTGAGTCGCGTCGACGAGGCCATCGTGGGCCACCACCCGGCCGCCTACCCAGGGGTCTACAGTGGCCCGCGCACCCGTGAACGCACTGTGGTGGCGTTCGTCCATCCACGCAGAATAAATACGGTTTGGACTTGCGGGTATCACGGACGAGACGGTGAATTCTTCCGTGTCCATCAGGTGCTACGTTCCTTGACTCGGTCGCCTGTATAAGTCCACGGAAACGGATTGAAAACCAAAAAATTGAGGGCTCACGTCCGGAGGAGTACCCGATTTTCGCGAATCTGTAACCTCTGAGGGCCATTCACGACCTCCAAAGGGCCGATCTTGCGGGTGTCTTGACCCCATCGATCCGCGTGCTCAGATGCACTTCGCAATGGCTCCGCCAGCCCCCCGGCATCAATTCTGGATCGACCGCGGCGGGACCTTCACCGATTGTATCCACCGAGACCGGGCGACGGGGGCGATCTCGGTCGCCAAGGTCTTGTCGTCGGACGACGCGCCGCTCCGAGGGATCCGCGAGCTCCTCGGTCTCAGCGAGGGCGCTCGAATCCCGCGGGCGGAGATCCGGATGGGAACAACCCTAGCCACCAACGCCCTGCTCGAGCGCGCCGGGGACCCCACGGTACTCGTTGCTGACCGCGGGCTTGCCGATCTCGTTCGCATCGCGGACCAAACGCGACCAGACTTGTTTGCTCGCGACATCGAGCGCCCCGCGCCCCTTCCGTTCCGTGTGATTGAATGCGGCGCACGTATGGCCCCCGATGGAAGTATCGACCACGCATTGAATGTCGACGAGCTGCGTCAACAGCTCGTGAAAGCGCGACGCGACGGCGCACGGGCCGTGGCGATCGCACTGATGCATGCCTACCGGTGTGGCGACCTCGAAGCAGAGATCGAAACGCTCGCGATCGAGGTCGGCTTCGAGCACGTATCGACGTCCCACAGAGTATCAAACGAGCTCGGGCTCCTCGGTCGCACCGACACGACGACGGCGAACGCGTATCTCACCCCGTTGCTGACCCGGTATCTCACGAACCTCGAGAGGGACCTTGGCCCTGGCCGACTTCGCATGATGCAGAGCAACGGCGGCCTCGTCGATGCCAGCCACTTCGCGGGTCGAAACGCCGTTCTGTCCGGACCCGCGGCGGGCGTCGTGGCGTCGCAGGCGATTGCGCGCGAGATGCGTATCGACGAAGTGATCGGGTTCGACATGGGCGGCACCTCGACCGACGTCTCTCGGTGCGCCGGAGAGGTCTCGCGGATCTTTGAAACCCAGATCGCAGGCGTCCGAATCCGCGCGCCGATGATCGAACTCCACACCGTCGCGGCAGGAGGTGGTTCGATTTGCGCCCTCGAAGGCCAACGAATGACAGTCGGGCCCGAGAGCGCCGGGGCCCATCCTGGCCCGCTTTGTTACGGAGACGACGACGCGCAGCAGCTCACGCTCACGGACGTGTCGCTGTGCCTTGGTCGCGTCGCCCAAGATCGTTTCCCGTTCTCGCTCAACCGCGGCCGCGCCGAGGCGGCACTCGACGCCCTGACCCGCGACGTCAACCTCGGCGGCTCCACCAAGGGCGCACCGGATGTTGCCGCGGGGTTCCTCGAGGTCGCCGTCGAGAACATGGCGACAGCGATTCAGCGGGTCTCGGTCGGACGGGGCCACGACGTGCGAACCCACGCCATGGTGGTGTTCGGCGGAGCCGGGGGTCAGTACGCGTGCTTGGTTGCGCGTCGCATCGGGGTCCGAACCCTGATCTACCACCCGTACGCGGGCGTCCTTTCCGCCTTCGGCATGGGCGTCGCGAACTTCGAGTGGCACGGCGAACGTGACGCGGGGCACCTCGATCTCGACACGCTCGACGCCCGACGATGGGAGGACGCCTTCTGTGCACTCGAAGCCAAGGGTAAGTCTGCGCTCGAGGCAGACGCCAGTGACGACCCATGCTGGATTCTCGAGCGGCGCGTCGCGCTGCGCTATGAGGGGACGGAAGCAACGCTCGAAGTCGAGTTGGGGGCGCCGTCCGCCATGCGACTCGCGTTCGAAGCCGCCCACCGCAATGCGTATGGGTACGCGCGAGACGGTCATCCGATTCAAGCGGCGACCCTACGCGTCCGTGTCCTTCTGACCGGAGCGCGGCCGACGCTTCCACAAATCGCCTCGGGTACGGGGACACCATTGCGAACTACGCAGTTGTGGTCTGCGGATACGTGGGCCGAGGCGCCTGTGTACCGACGCGAGGATCTTCCGGTCGCGGCCCCGATCGAGGGCCCTGCGCTCGTACTCGACCAGACGGGCACCATCGTCATCGAGGTTGGATTCGTCGCCGAGCGGGACGCGCAAGACCACCTCATCGTCCGCGACGTGAGCGACGGCGTGAGCCGCCGAGACGTCGACCTCCGAGCCGACCCGGTGCTGCTCGAGGTGTTTCACAACCAGTTTCGTTCGATCGCGGAGCAGATGGGCGTCGTGCTCCAACGGACCGCGGTCAGCACCAATATCCGCGATCGACTTGATTTCTCGTGCGCAGTATTCGACGCCGACGGAGGGTTGGTCGCGAACGCGCCCCACATTCCCGTGCACCTCGGAGCGATGGGCGAGTCGGTCAAGGCGGTCCTTCAGGCGCATCCGAACGCGAAACCAGGTTCCGTGTACGTCACCAACGATCCAGCGGCGGGCGGTTCTCACCTCCCAGACATCACCGTCGTCACACCACTGCACGACCCAACCGGGGCACTCCAGTTCGTCGTGGCGTCGCGAGGTCACCACGCGGACGTGGGCGGCACCACACCAGGTTCGATGCCCCCGTTCTCGACCCGACTCGACGAGGAAGGGGTCGTGTTCCGCAACGTCGAAATCGTCCGAAGCGGCGTTCTCGACGAAGCGCTCCTCACCGAAACCCTCACTCACAACCGCTTTCCCGCGCGGCGCCCTCGCGAGAACCAAGCCGACCTGGAGGCGCAGATCGCCGCCAACGAACGCGGAGCCCAGCTCCTTCGAGAGCTGCTCGGCCGATACGGACAAGACGTGGTCGCCGCGTACATGCAGCACATCCAAGATAACGCCGCGGCGCTGACCGAAGCCGCCATCCAACGCATTCCAGACGGATCCTACGCGTTCGACGACGCGCTCGACGACGGCACACGGCTCGCCGTTCGGGTTGATGTCGCGGGTCGCTCGATGGAGATCGACTTCCGCGATACGGATGACGCCGTCGACAACAATCTCAACACACCACGTGCCGTGACACTCGCTGCTGTCCTGTACGTGATGCGTGTCCTCATCGGGAAGTCGATTCCCCTCAACAGCGGATGCATGCGCCCAGTGACGATCCGGGTCCGCCCGGGCTCGCTGCTCGACCCCGAACCATGGCGCGCAGTAGCGGCAGGCAACGTCGAAACTTCGCAGCGGATCGTCGATGTCCTCTTCGGCGCGCTCGGGCTTGCGGCGGCGAGCCAAGGCACGATGAACAACATCACCTTTGGCACCGAGAAAATCGCGTACTACGAGACCCTCGGCGGGGGCGCGGGAGCCACCGCCAGACGACCCGGAGCTTCCGGCGTGCACACCCACATGACCAACTCGAAAAGCACCGACCCAGAGGTGCTTGAAACGCGATTTCCGGTTCGGATTCGTCGTTTTTCGTTGCGGCCCGGGTCGGGCGGCATTGGGGGCAATCCAGGCGGCGACGGACTGATCCGGGAGATCGAATTTCTCGAAGCCATGAGAGTTTCTGTTCTCTCCGAGCGGCGCGTCCGGCGCCCCTATGGTATGCGCGGCGGCGGTGACGGGGCCGCTGGCATGAATCTACTCAACGGAAAAGTGCTCTCTCACCGAGTCTCCGTCGACGTGTCACCGGGCGACGTCTTGCGCATCGAGACGCCGGGCGGAGGAGGTTGGGGTACGGCCGGATGAACGCCCGTGCGGTGTGGCGACGACTACAGCAGTTCGTCTTTCACAACATTCTACATCTCGACGACACGCCGCATCGCATCGCGTGGGGGGTCCTTCTAGGCGCACTGATTGCGTTCACGCCGACGCTCGGTTTGCAGATTGTGTTCTACGTACTGGTGGCGACGCTGCTCAGTGCCAACAAGGTGTCCGGCATCCCGATCTTGTTCGTCAGCAATCCGTTTACCGCGGTTCCGCTCTACTACACGACCTGGTCGGTTGGCGCATGGGTCTTGCACCCCGAGAACAGTGGACGCGTCGTCACGCACGACACGATCAAGACGTGGCTCGGGGACACGGGAAGGGCGCTAAAGGAGACAGGCGTCGAACGCTTGCTCGACCGCGACTTCTGGGTCGACACCGGCCGCGTGCTTTTGAGCACAGGCGACGAACTGTGGGTCGGGGGATTCGTTCTCGGCATCCTGACCGGAGTCCCGCTCTACTTCGTCACGCGTTGGGGAATCAACGCCGTGCGCCACCTTCGCGAGGGACGGGGTCTTCCACATGGCCCCATCGATCCGCCCAAGAAGTGAACCTTCAGCGGTCGAGGCTGGGTCGTTGACCCGCCAAAGCCAACTGTTAGAGTCGGGCGCCGTGCCACGTACCCATCGTTCTCGAAAGGCCTTCGCTCTTTGTCTGATCGCTATCGGCGTGCTGACCGCCGCCGATCTCGGCACCAAACAATGGGCGCTCGCAAACCTGTCGCAACCCTCTTCCTTCGGAGCCGACCCCGTCTGCCAGGCGGACGAAGCCGGTAGGATTCGGCAGCAGCGCACCCAGACGGCTCCGGTCGTCCTGATCGACGGGTATCTCGAGTTCCGCTACGCGGAGAACTGCGGTGCCGCCTTCGGGTTCATGCGAGACATGCCTTCCCTCGTTCGAAAGGGCGTGTTCTACGTCGCAGCGCTCGGTGCGGTCGTGCTCCTCCTGTGGATGTTCGCGTCAGGCCGAGGGGGGCCCCTTTTCGCATGGAGCGTTCCCTTGATCGTGGCGGGCGCCATCGGCAACTTCGTCGACCGCGTACAGCTCGGATACGTGGTCGACTTCGTTCGATTCCACCTCAACGACCGATGGGCCTATCCGACCTTCAATGTCGCGGACGCCTGGATCTCGATCGGTGTCGTGCTGATCCTCATCGACGGTTTCCGGGACGGCAAGCGCCAGCGCGAAGCGGAAGCATCACCGGCTGAGTAGTACGCGGCTAGGCCACCCCTAGCTTCGATCGGGATCGCGAAACCGGGCACGACGACGCGCCTCGAGGGTTTCGATCACAGCCCGCAGAGCGGGGTCGTCCTTCGACTTGTGATCGTGACGCAATCCCTTCTCCGAGTTGCAGCGCGCACATGCGATCGCGAGATTCTCGAGATCATCCGTACCGCCGTGATGTCTGGGGATGATGTGCTCGAGCGTGGCGTCCCCGAGCGCCCGCCCGTCGAGATCGAGGGTCAGTTTCCGCTGACAGTGAATGCACTTACCCTGGAGGACCTCTTCGCCGCGACTCACGCGACGCTCGAATGTGTTGTCGCTGTTGGCCACCAAACGAAGCAACCGTTGCTTGCGTGCGCTCACGTGGACTCCGCTACGTGCTTGGGCGGATGCCGAGAGCGAGCGGGGTGCCGTCGATTTCGGTGTTCTCGGTAGCGTCGCCAGTCGCATCACCAGCCTCGAGGCGAGACGCCAAGGTCTCGCCGGCGATTCGATCCGTGTGTTCTTCGATTGCGCGTGCGACTTCGCCCTCCGCTTTCCAGCTCACCTCGATACGTGCTTCGTAAGGGAGGTCCATCGCCTTGCGGGCTCGCTGGATGCGATTGATCACTTCGCGCGCCATGCCTTCGCGACGAAGGTCGTCGTCGATTCGGGGATCGAGGACGACCACCTGACCGCCGCCCGACGCAGCGACGAAGCCTTCCCGCGCGGACAGACGCACCTCGACTTCAGCCCGCGTCAGCTCGATCGGCCCGTCTGGAAGCGAGAGTTGAATCGAGTGGTTCTCTTCCATCTCCGCATAAAGCGCCGAGCCATCTGCTTCAGCCAGCGCCTTCTTGCAGGCGGGGACCTGCTTGCCGAGCTTCGGGCCAAGCACCCGGAAGTTCGGCACGAGTTCGAACTCGACGTACTTCTCGGGCGCCTGGGTAAATCCGAGACTTCGAACGTTGAGTTCCTCCCGGATCGCATCGGAGAAGCTATCGATCGCCTGACGCTGGGCGTCGTCGGCCACGACCACGATCGCCTCCGCAAGGGGCTGCCGCACCTTGAGCTTGTTCTCGTTGCGGACCCGCTGGCCCAGGGTGACGACGTTGCGCACGAGGTCGACGGTCTCCCTCAACGCGTCATCAGCCCGCGTCGCATCGGGCTCGGGAAACGACGCCAAGTGTACTGATTCGGGAGCGGACGCGTCGTGCTTGCAAACAAGGTTCTGAAAGAGCGTCTCGGTCATGAACGGGATGAAGGGGGCGGCCAGCTTCGTCAGATCGACCAACACTTCGTAGAGGGTGCTGAAGGCAGCACGCTTGTCTGCGGAGTCGTCGCCCGACCAGAACCGTGCACGACTGCGCCGTACGTACCAGTTACTCAGCCCATCGACGAACCCGAGCAAGTGGCGGACCGCCATGTGGCTCTTGTAATGGTCGAGCTCTTGGCGCACGGCGCGGACCGTCCCGTCGAGTTCCGCCAATACCCATCGATCCATGTCGGACCTCTCCGCGAGAGAGGGGCGCTCCGCAGTCGGTGACCACGAATCGATGTTCGCGTAGGTGACGAAGAAACTGTAGACGTTCCAAATCTTCAACAGGAACTCACGCACCGCCCCGGTCGCGGCGTTGTCGAAGAAGCGCGTGTTCTGCCCGGGCACGGTTCCCGCGTAGAGCGCCCAGCGAACCGCGTCGGCGCCGACCTCATCCATCAATACCAAGGGGTCGGTATAGTTCTTGTCGCGCTTGCTGAGCTTCTTCCCTTTTTCATCGGTGATGATGCCCATCACCACACAGTTGCGAAACGGATGGGGGAGACTCTGCGTCGGGAACATCAGGGTGCTGATCGTCATCAGCGAGTAGAACCACCCGCGGGTCTGATCGACCGCCTCCGTGATGAAGTCCGCCGGGAATGTGCGTTCGAATTCCTCGCGATTCTGATGCGGGTACCCCCACTGCGCGAAAGGCATGCAGCCAGAGTCGAACCAGCAGTCGATCACCTCAGGGACACGCCGGTAGACCCCCGGCTCGCCGTCCTTGGTCCAGGTGACGGCATCGATCCACGGCTTGTGCACCATGAGATGCTCTTGGAGCGTCGGGTCCTCGGTTCTCGCCTTTTCGAAGTGCGCAAAGGCTTCGGGATTGCGCGTCAGAATTTCGGTGACCGAGCTGACTGACTCCATCCCGCCAGTGACGTCGTTCACCCAAATTGGGAGTGGGGTCCCCCAGAACCGCTCACGGGAAAGAGCCCAGTCGACGTTGCCTTCGAGGAATTGCCCCATCCGCCCCGTCTTGATGTGCGCGGGCTCCCAATTCATGGCGCGATTGTTCTCTTTGACCTGCTCGATCTCTTCGGTCGTCCGGATGAACCACGACCGCCGCGCGTACTGGATGAGGGGATCGTCCATGGCCCGCCAGCAGAACGGGTAGTCGTGGCGGTAAACCTCTTCTTTGAGGAGGGCGCCGGTGGCGCGTAGGTGCCGGATGATGTCGCGGTCGGCTTCTTTGCAGAACCGACCCGCGAAGTCCGTGACTTCGGCAGGGAACGTGCCGTCGGGCTCGACCAGTTGCAGGAAACCCATCCCGCGTGCTTTGCACACGCGGAAATCGTCTTCGCCGAACGCTGGCGCCAGATGCACCAGGCCCGTGCCGCTCTCGAGAGATACGAAATCCGCGTCGACCACTTCGAAGGCCGGCCCGCCCGTAGGCTCGGCGTACCGAAAGGGAGGTTCGTATTTCATCCCGATCAGGTCGGCGCCTTTTCGCCTCGAAAGAATCGCTGCCTCGTCTCCGAGGACGTTGCTGACCAGGGCCTCCGCGACGATGAGGCGCTCTCCACCCTCGATCTCGACGGTCGCGTAGACGGTCTTGGCGTCGACGGCGAGCGCGATGTTCGAGGGCAGTGTCCACGGGGTCGTCGTCCACGCGAGGAAGGAGGTCTTCTCCTCTCCAACTACGGGGAAACGCACCATGACCGATGGGTCGTCGATGGTCTTGTATCCCTGTCCGACCTCTCCGGCCGACAGCGCCGTGCCCCCTTGTGGCCACCACCACACGACCTTGTAGCCCTGATACAAGAGCCCCTGGTCGAACATCTCGCGAAGCGCCCACCAAACGCTCTCCACGTACGACTTGTGGAACGTGACGTAAGCGTCGTCGAAATCGACCCAGAAGCCGATTCGGCGCGTCATCTTCTGCCATTCGTCGATGTACCGAAACACCGAGTCGATGCATTCGCGACTGAACGCCTCGACCCCATACGCCTCGATCGCATCACGCCCGCTGATCCCGAGGGCCTTCTCTACCTCTACCTCGACGGGCAGCCCGTGCGTGTCCCACCCCGCACGCCGCGGCACGTGAAAGCCACACATGCTTCGGTATCGGAGAAAGACGTCCTTCATCACGCGGGTCATCACATGCCCGGGGTGTGGCATCCCGTTGGCAGTGGGAGGGCCCTCGTAGAAGACGAACGGAACCTTTCCTTCGCTCGCCTCGAGAGTCTTCTCGAAGATGCGAGCGTCTTCCCAGAACGCGAGTTGCGTCGCGTCGACCTCGGGGAATGAGACCTGGGGGGAGGCGGGCTCAAACATGGCCACGCGGCATACCACGCCAGGCCGCGATTTCCATGTCACGCGGTGGTTTGTGGCGGGAGGGGGCAGCTGTTACACCCCCGCCATGGCGGAGCTGATCGACGGCAAGGCGCTCGCAAAAGAGGTGCGGGCAGAGGTGAAGACACGGGCAGAGGCCTTCGCGACGCAACACGGGCGGCCCCCAGGGCTTCACGTAGTACTGGTCGGCGAAGACCCGGCGTCACAGGTATACGTACGCAACAAGGAGCGCGCGGCCGCCAAAGCCGGGATCGCCGGAGAGGTCCATCGCCTCCCGGCAGAGACCTCAGAGGCCGATCTTCTCGCCCTGGTGGACAAGCTGAACGACGCTGCCGGTATCGACGGCATCCTCGTGCAGCTTCCACTCCCTGACCACCTCGACGACCAGACGATCGTCGACTCGATCGATCCCGCCAAAGATGTGGACGGCCTGCATCCCTTCAACTCGGGGCTCTTGGTCGTCGGGCGCTCCGGCCTTCGGCCCTGCACCCCGAGCGGATGCATGAAGATGCTCGAGCACATCGGATGCGACCCCAAGGGGAAGCGGGCGTTGGTGCTTGGACGCAGTACGCTCGTCGGGAAACCGATCGCACTCATGCTCCTCGAGAAGCATGCCACCGTCACGGTGGCGCACTCTCGCACTGAGAACCTCGCCGAGCGTGTGCGGGAAGCCGACATCGTCGTGGCTGCCGTCGGCAAGCCGAACCTCGTCCGCGGCAACTGGGTGAAAGAAGGCGCGGTCGTGATCGACGTTGGCATCAATCGTCTCGAAGACGGTACGCTGACAGGCGATGTCGACTTCGAGGGCGCGTCTTCACGCGCATCGCACATCACGCCAGTGCCTGGCGGAGTCGGCCCGATGACGATCGCGATGCTCCTCAGCAACACCGTGGACGCCGCCGAAGCACGCATCTAGCACGGTGCCTATCGCAACCGATCGATCCGCTGTCTGAGTTCGTCACGAACCGCGGTTCCCCGGTGCCCTGACAAGCCGATGGCTGTGCTGTATGCCCGGATCGCCTGCTCCGGCCGATCGAGAGCTTCGAGGGCTTCGCCGGCAAGCGCGAACGCCCTCCATGATGTCGAATCGAGCATCAGGGCCTGATCGAGATAGCGCAACGCGACACGGGGCACGTCTCGCACGCGCAACGTGCACTCCCCGAGAACGGTGAACTGAAACGCTGTCTGCGCTGAACCCTCGAGCGCTTCGCACCAGGTCAGCAACTCGCGTCTGAACGCCTCTCGATCGGCCCCGCTTCCCCCGAACCACCGAGTCGCGGCGGCGAGCACGTCGGGGTCTGAGGGCGCCAGTTCGAGCGCTCGCGCGATTCGCGCGTCCGCAGCATCGACTGCGCCTGCCCCCACCTCGAACGCAGACCAATGAAGCGTAACTTCCGGCGACTCGGGCGATTTCTCCGAGGCGAAGTCCAAGTAGGCGCGGGCGACCTCCGCATCCCTATCCGACTGCCAGCCGTAAAGCCTCGCCCAGAGAAGGATGAATCGCGAGCCACGAACCCGCGTAGTGCGCGGTGGTGTT
>JBATTM010000547.1:0-1684 GCA_049670545.1 Polyangiales bacterium | reverse complement strand
GGGGGGTGGGGTTATGCCTTGCCGAGGATTAGGTCTGCGGCCTTCTCGGCGACAGCGACCGTTGGTGCGTGGGTGTTTCCCGAAGGCAATAGCGGGAAAATCGACGCGTCGACAATGCGCACGCCTTCGAGGCCGTGGACGCGGAGTTGGTCGTCGACGACGGTGGTTGGGTCGTCCGCGCTGCCCATCTTCATGGAGCCGACGGGGTGGTAGACGCTCATGCCGTCGGTTCGCCAGAAGTCGAGGATTTCGTCGTCGGTCTCGACATCTGGGCCGGGCTTGATCTCCTGTGTCGCGTACTTCTGGAACACGTCGGAGTGGTAGATCCGGCGCTGCAGCCGGAAGCCCTCGACGGCAAGGCCGCGATCGTGGTCCGTGGAGAGGTAGTTGTGCACGATCGCGGGGAACGCCTTTGGGTCCGTGCTCGTGGCGTGGACGCTCCCGCGCGACGTGGGGCGGACGATGCACACGGTGGAGTTCACGCCACGTTCGGGCGCGGGCACCATGTTGCCCTGGTCGTCCATGCCGCCGGCGCCGGGTGTGAAGTGAATTTGAAAGATCGGACGCTCTGCGCCCTCGTTCGGCACGAAGCCACCGACGTTGCAGGCGGGCATCGCGAGAAGGCCCTTCTTGGTGAACATGTACTTGAGCACGTTCCACGCGATGCGCGGGAACTTGCTGTCTTCGACCATGCTCTTCGCACTGACCCCAAACTGCACCCAACACTGATAGTGGTCTTGTAGATTCTCGCCGACCCCCGGAAGCGCGTGCGTCACCTCGACGCCGAGCGCGCGGAGCACTTCCGGGTTGCCGATGCCCGAGTGCTCGAACAGCGGCGGCGAGTTGTATGTGCCTGCCGACACGATCACCTCCGCCCGTGCATCAACGTGGTGCGTCTTTCCTTTGCGGTCGTCGTATTCGAGCCCCACCACCCGACGGCCTTCGAGACGGAGCTTCTTGGCCACGGCGTTGAGCTCGATCTTCAAGTTCGGGCGCTTGCGCACGTCGGCGCTGAGAAACGCATCGGCAGAGCTCCAGCGCCGCCCGTTCTTCATGTTGACTTGGACGTACCCGATCCCCTCCTGATCGGCCCCGTTGACATCGTCGTTCCGGGGGATTCCCACACTCTCGGCCGCGTCGAGGTACACATCGGTGATGTCGTACTTGGTCGCCACATGAGTCACGTTGAGCTCGCCCCCTTTGGCGTGGTAGTCGCTCGCGGGTCCCAGTTCGTAGTGCTCGGATCGCTTGAAGTACGGCAACACGTCTGCGTACGACCACCCGCCACACCCTGGAAGCGCAGCCCAGTCGTCGTAGTCTTGGCGTTGCCCCCTCATGTACACCATGCCGTTGATCGAACTGCATCCGCCAACCACGCGGCCTCGCACGACACTGATCTCGCGCCCGCCGAGATGGGGCTCCGGCAACGTCTTGTAGAGGTTGGTCGTCTTGGCGTCGTACATCAGCTGTGTGAAGCCGATAGGCATCTTGATGAGTGGATTGCTGTCATTGCCGCCGGCTTCGATGAGCAGGACGCGATGCGCGGGGTCCGCAGAGAGCCGTTTCGCGACGCAGCAGCCGGCGGATCCGGCGCCGACGACGATGTAATCAAAAGCTTCTTCGGGCATGGGCGCTTCCGGGCGAGAGGCGAGGGATTTGTAGCATGGGCGCGCGCCCCAGTGGC
>JBATTM010000546.1:0-3909 GCA_049670545.1 Polyangiales bacterium | reverse complement strand
GCGATCGGCCACAAGCGATAACTCTCCGAGGGTTTCACGAACCGGGGGGCCCCAGGTTCGGGTGCGGCCAGGTGAGTGACGCTCGAATCCGATCGCCTGGCCTCCCCGCATTGAGCCCGTGACACCTGCATGCAACTATCTTCTTGGTGTGACGGCCTCTTCACAGGAACGATACGGCACTGGGCCTGTCGCAGACTCTCCGATGCCTGCGGCGTACATCCGTGTGCTGCTTCGTATCTTCGCGGAGCATGAACGCGAAACGAATGCACTCCTCGCGGGAACCGATATCGCGAGCACGAGACTCCCCGACGCCAACGCCACGATACGACTGCGGCAGTTTCTCCGATTCATCGACAACCTGACGCGCTTCGATCCGGACTGGGGGATCAACGTGAACGTGGTGAGCTATGCCTCCGCGCACGGCACGGTCGGACTCGCTTGCCTCACGGCGCCCACGATCGGCGATGCACTCGAGGTCTTGGAGCGGCACGCACATCTGCGGGCGCCCTACTTCCGCCTGACGCGGACCGAACGCGAGAATTTCGCGACCCTGACCGTGGAGCCGCAGGTCGAGCTCGACTCTGAATCGAGGCGACCTCTTCTCGAAAGCTTGCTTCTGAGCCTGCAAGGCATCGTCGAGGGCGCACTTCAACGTCCGATCCGTGAAGGGGCGTTCAATATCGCGGGGGCGCCCACCCCGCATGCGAGCCGATACGACTCGTTCTTTCACGCCCCGGTGCACTTTCGCGCGTCGGCGTCAGCGATCGCGATCCCGCGAGAGTGGCTCGCGTTGAGTTGTCCGCTTGCGGATCCCGAACAACATATGGCCGCAATCGATGAACTCCTGTCTCTCGAGCGTCACTTTCGGCGCGACGGAGGCATCGTCCGCGACATCGAACGAATTCTCCAGGACCATGGGGAGGGCCTGCCCTCGCTCGCGTCGGTCGCAAAGAGTCTCGACGTCTCGCGGCGAACGCTCGCACGTCGGTTGACCGAGTCGGGAACCTCATATCGAGCCCTCGCGCAGGAGCACCGGCGTCGCAGGGCGGTCCAGCTTCTTCGCGACGAAACGCTCACCGTAGGGGAAATCGCGGACCGTCTGGGATACTCCGATCCCGCCAATTTCGGCCGGGCATGCCACCGCTGGTTCGCCATGTCACCACGAGAGTACCGCGAACGATTGCCGTAGGCGGAGCTACCCCACCCGAGGGGCAAGCGGAGACACGCCCAGCGCGGTCCACGTACCGGATCGTTCGCGCAGGGGGCGCCAGTATTACAAGTTGTGCTTGCTGCAGTCTCCGTCGAACGTGAGCGAGTGATTACTCGTGATCGTGGTGTCGCCGCTAGGCTCGAGGATGTCGATAGACCAATAGTGGTCTGCGCCCTCACCGTCCTCGCAGACCTCATTTCCGTTGATGTCCGCGTAGTAGTAGAGTGTGTAGGTCTCGCCGCTGAACAACACGAAAACGTCGGGGAGGGTCTGCGTGATCTCGTCGGACGCGACGTCGAGCGTGGCGGTGGCGACGGGCGCGGTGTCGTCGCTGTCGCGGAACAAGGCGAAGTACATGCGCTGGCTGGTGTGTATCCCGTACCCCTCGCCCGTGAACGTCAGGTCGAACGTGTCCGCGGAAGCGCCCCCCACGCCAGCAATGCCACCCGTCCCCGTGGAACCGCCAGTCCCTCCGGTCCCGCCAGTCGGTGCGCCGCCGCCGGTCGGGCCGGTGTCATCCCCGCAACCGGAGAAACACACAGACATCGTGGTCAACAAGAACGCAATCCCCCGCCAGGAGCGGAGAACGGATGGGTGGTCGATCGGTGCCATAGCTCCTCCAGTCTGCGTCGCCGTAGGAACCATACCACGCCTCAGGCCGGCGAAGCGTATCGCCTTGCGCGACTCGGGGACTGTGGAGCAGAGTGCTGAATCCGAAGTGATGGTGAGATGAAAACCAGCGTTGCAGTCCGCTTCATCCGCGATCGAGACGGTCGTCGCGTGGCATATACTCGCCACGGCCGGGGTCCGACGCTGGTGTGCCCCGCATGGTGGGTTAGCCACCTCGAGAAAGATTGGGACCAGCCCGACTTCAGGGCCTTCTTCGAGCAACTTGGCGAAGTCGCCACCGTCGTTCGCTACGATCGCCCTGGCGTGGGGCTGAGTGACCCGTGCACCGCAACACGCTCGCTCGACGACGAGGTCGCCCTGCTCGACGCAGTGATCGCGGAGCTCGACGTGCCCACCCTCTCCCTTCTCGGCGTGTCGTGCGGTGGACCGCCCGCGGTCGCGTGGACCGCGGCGAACCCGCGGCGCGTCGACCGATTGATCTTGTTCGGTTCCTACGCTCGTGGCGAAGACATCGCGTCGTCCGAGCTGAGGGACGCCATGTGCAATTTGGTGCTTGCGCATTGGGGCGCCGGGTCGCGGGCGTTGGCGGACGTCTTCATTCCAGATGCTACCGCGCAAGAACGAGACGCGTTCAGCGCGTTGCAACGCGAAGTCGCAGATGCCGCGGCCGCGGAACGGTTTCTCCGGCTCACGTACGAGATGGACGTATCATCCCTGCTGGAACGAGTCGACGCCAAGACCCTCATCCTCCATCGCCGCGAAGATCGTGCAATCCCGTTCGAAGGAGGACGGGCGCTGGCGGCGGGGATCCCAGAAGCGGAGCTCGTGATCCTCGAAGGGCGCAATCACCCGATGTGGAACGGAGGGGATGCTGCGGGTCCCATCGCGGACGTGCTGCGAGGCCGCGCCCCCAACGTGATTGTTAGCGGCTGCCGGATCGACGATGCGAATCGTGAGCTCGTTCGTGACGGCGAGCGAGTCGCCCTGACCCCGCTCGAGCTCGGCGTGCTTCGGTATTTCGTGAGCCATGCCGGGCAGGTCGTGACACGTGACGTGCTCATCGACCGCGTGTGGGAGCAGAATTTTTCTGGCAGCAACGTGGTCGACGCCGTGATCCGCACGCTCCGCAAGAAGTTGGGCGCTTGGGCACCTTCGATCAAGACGGTGGTCGGTCACGGCTATCGGTTCGAAGCCTGGCAACGCAAGAGCTAGACGACCGCGACGCCCGAGATCTGTGAGTTCACGGGGACGAACGGACTGGTGAGCGTGGTGCTTTCGACGCGCACGTGGGAAAACCCTGCTCTGCGAATCTCCACCAACGTGTCCCGGTGGGTATGGCAGCCCTCGAAGAACCAGAGCCACGGCCGATGCACGAACTCTTGGACGCGCCGCAGCCACGAGCCGGATGTCGCTGCGACGTGCTCGATGAACACGAACTGACCGCCGGGCCGTAGGATACGCCGGATCTCGGCAAGCGTAGCAGTCGGGTTCGCGACGGTGCACAAGACGAGCGTACAGACGACCCAGTCGACGCTGTTGTCGGGAAGGCCCGTATCATCCGCACTCCGCTCGAGAAGCTCGAGGGCGACACCCTGCCTCTCGGCCGTCGCGCGAAGAGCACCGTGCATCTGTGGATTTGGCTCCACCGCGACCACGCGCGTCCCGGGGGCGAGATACCGAAAGTTCGCACCGACCCCGGATCCAATCTCTACGATTTCGGTCGGATGTTCGGCGAAGAGCGAGCGCTTTCGGTCTCCCAACAGCACGTCGATGTAGCCATCAAACAAACGAAAGAACCATGCGTTCAATCGGCCTCGAATCGGATTGTCGTACGTCATGCATCGAACGTAAAACGCAGCCAATCGGCCCGCATGAGCGCGAGATGAAGATACGATGAGAAAGCGCGCGGGTCGCACGCGCCTTCAGGCGAATAGTCCGCCCACGACGCGACGCAGCTCCGCTCAGATCACCGATATCGCAACCGGCGTCCCGTTGAACGCCGCGTTGCCCGTCAGGGTGTCGACGCGCGCGGTATCGGTCAGGCCGTTGATGCTCACGCCGGGCTGAGT
>JBATTM010000545.1:0-4509 GCA_049670545.1 Polyangiales bacterium | reverse complement strand
TGTGCCAGTTTCTCGCCTACATCGACGGCGACCTGAAGATCGGCGCGTTTCCCGAGGGGGAGACCCCGGAGCTCATGGGCGAGACCGACGATGGCGTGTTGATGTACGAAGTGTCGTGCGGAGACGCCCCTTTCGGGCTGCCGGCGCGAGACTAGAGGGCCCGCTCAGGGAGCTGGGCTGGCGTGTTGCGCCTGCGACCGTGGCTCGCCCGTTTCGTTGTCTCTTGCCTCCTCGAAATACGCGAGCTCGTAGTCCTCGGCTTTGAGTTTGCGGGCCCGCCACACGTACTCGGCGGCAAAGCCAGGGTAGAGCGAGTAGTTGCGACCGTCGTCGGAGAGATACCAGCTCTGGCAGCCAGAGCCCCACACCATGTATTTCATCCGCCCTTGAATCCCCGCGTTGTATTCGTCCTGCGCCTCCTGGCGTACGTCGCAGAAACGAATGCCTTCCGCGCGCATCCGCTTGATCGCTTGGAGGGCATGGTCAATCTGGGCCTCGGTATAGATCAGCACCGATGTGTGACCCGGCCCTGTGTTGGGCCCCATCATCATGAACCAATTCGGAAACCCGGAAACCGTCATCCCTTTGTACGCGGTCGGGCGGTCGTCCCATACCTCTGCCAGCGTTCTGCCTCGGCGGCCGATGATCTCGAACGGTGTCCGTGCGAGCCCGAGGAGGTATCCCGTCGCCAGGACGATGATGTCGAACGGGCGCAGCGTACCGCCGGCCTCGATACCCTCGGGGACGATTCGATCGATCGGTTCGGTGACCAAGTCGACGTTGTCCCGCTCGAATGCAGCCCAGTAGTCATCGGAAACAAGTACACGTTTGCATCCGAACTGAAAATCGGGGGTGAGCTTTTCGCGCAACACAGGGTCTTGGACCTGCCGTCGCAAGTTCCACATGGAAAGGCCACGGCCGATTCGGGAGAGAATCTTCGAATCGAGAAACACGATCGGACCGAGCAGCTCGGTCAAGACGTACTTCACGAAGCGAATCAATCGAAGGAGCCTCGGGAATCGAGACAGAAACCGGCGCGTCGTGAGGGAGTAGGGTTTGTCGTACTTGGGAATGACCCACGCGGCAGAGCGTTGAAAGACCGAGAGTTGGCCGACATCCGGTGCGATCGACGGAACGACTTGCACCGCGCTTGCACCTGTGCCGACGATGGCGACACGCTTGCCGTCGAGGTCGACATCGTGGCGCCATCTCGCCGTATGGAACATCTCCCCTTCGAACTGGTCCATTCCCTCGATGTCGGGATACGCGGGATCGACGAGGCCTCCGACGCCAGAGATCACCACGCGCGCGGTGAATGTGGCGCCCTCCCTCGTCGTGAGGGTCCACGTGCCGGCCGCCTCGTCGAACACGGCACGTACGATCTCGGTACCTCGACGCAGGTGCGCGTCGAGGCTCCACTTATCGACAAGCCCGATGAGGTACTCTTGGATCTCTCGCCAGCCAGAGTATCGGCGCGTCCAGTTCGGGTTCTGCTCGAACGAGAACGAATAGACTCGGGACTGGACGTCGCACGCGCACCCTGGATACGTGTTGTCACGCCATGTTCCGCCCACTTCATCGGCCCGTTCGAACATCGTGAACGACTCGATACCTTCTTGCTTGAGTCGAATCGCTGCACCGATTCCCGCGAACCCGGCCCCGATGATTGCGATCGGAAAATCCGTAGCCGTGTCTTGCGACATGCACAGAAACCTATCGGGCCTCCATCGTGGGTCAAGAAGAAGCGAGCTCGCGGCGCAAGGATTTCGTGGGGGCGAACGGCTACAGAGACCCCGCCCACTCGCATTCACCCTCACCCTCGATGTGTCCCTGCGTTCCGAGCTGAGATCGGATGAAGTCCCAGGCGTTGTTGATCGCACCGGCCGGCCCACTGTTGATATCTGCGTACTGCGGGGACGGAAAGAGGGTCCCGACGTCGGTCGCGGCTTCGAAGTCGATGCGTGTCAAGACGTCGTCCTCGTTGGTGTCCTCGACATCCCACATCCATTGGGCGAGGCGCGTCACCGCCGACTCATTGGCGGGGAACCCGTTGAAGAAGATGTGGTCGCCATGCATGGTGATGCTGGAGCTCGCATTCGCGCTGACGTTGACTCCGGGCTCGAGTCCTTCTACCGCGCAGTCGACGTAGATCGATGGAACGTCCGCCTCGATCACGAAGTCCTTGGTGGCACCGTCTGACACGCGCGTGAGTTGTCCTTCGATGACGTAGCTGAGGCCACCTTCGATCATGAGATCGACGACATCCTGCGACACCCCGTTGACGTTGGTTGCGTTCGCGTCGAGCGCTGGTGTCTCGAAGCCGAACTCGCTGTACTGACCGATCGGGATGCCATCGAAGGACGTGAGTTCTGGCAGGCTTGCAGGGAGGCTCGTGTAGTCGGCGACGGCGACTGCCGAACTGGCCTGCGGGTTCGCACCGCTCTGCGACATGTCGACCAACCCGACCACAATCACATAGCGACTGAATGAGACGCTGTACCCGTCGGTGATGTCTTCGGGCCCGCTTCCGCTGGCAATACCCTCGGGAATCGTCTCCTCGGCGTCGAGGACGACCGCGAGGTTTCCGCCTCCGCTGCCACCACAGCCAAGGAGGAAGAGGAGGGTCGTGCAAGCGAATGCATACAAGGATCGAGTCAGGTGTTTCACGGTGCTTCCTTTTCAAGTTCGTTGGTGTTTGTGCTTGTCGGCGAACTCTCCCATCGGAACGCCGGAAGTGGGTTTCCGCTCATCGCGATCACGATGGCGTTGTAATCGGGGTCGCTCGGGCCGAGCACCGCTTCCCCCGAGTCCACCGCCAAGGCCGCGAGTCGCGCGTAGTCGACGATCTGCCACCACGCGTTTGGGTCGAACGTGACCGTGAGCGAGACCGGGTCCTCGGTGATCTCGACACTCGTTCGGGCGCCGTTGATTGTCGGGTCGCCTCGAACCCCGGGCAGGACGTCGACGAACGCTTCGAACGTGTACGAGGAAGGGCACGCGTCCGCCGTGGGGCAACACACCTCGGCACCGTCCACGCAGATCGCGCTGCCCCGGAATCTGCCCGAGTGGCCCCCGGGCACGTAGTCGGCACTTTCGAACGGCACGGCGGCGGGCCCTCCAGGTGTGCCTGCCAACGCGCGGGGCTGCGGCTCGGTCAGCAACCAAACGATTCCGTAGTTGAAGAACGCCGTATTGATCGAGCCTGTCGTTCCAAACAAGTCGCCGATCGGCTGGATCGCGGGGTCGAGGCCATCGAGGGTGACGCCGTCGCGGAACTCGAGGATCGCGACCTCACATCGACTTGGACTCGAGCTCTCCGTCGCGCAGAAGAAGATCGACCCAAACCCGAGGGTGGCTTCCGTGAGGGTAACCTCCCATCCATCCTTGACGAAGGAGGCCGGCTCCGTCCCTCGGCCCGCGAAGGGGACTTCGACAAGATCACCGGTGGTCTGCCCACAGCCGAAGGAGAGCAACAAGAGTGTCGCAAGTCGCTTCATAGCCGCATTCCTATCGTGAAGAAGAGCGTGCGTGGTCGTGCCGCGCTGATGTGCCGTGCAGGGATTCGCGAGGGGACCGCTTCGGGGTTCCAATCCGACACGAAGGCGAACTCGTTCCCGGCGTACTGCTTGTCGAGGAGGTTGTAGACTTGGAACCCGAGCTCGAGGAATCGCCACGACAGTCGCGCGGAGCCGTCGAGGACGGAGAACGGCGATGCCGACTGGGAGAAAGGCAGCGGTCGAGAGGAGAGGTACGTGTAGCCGAGTCCGAGGTGGCCGCGCAGGGGGTACTTTCCCAAATCGACCAAGTCCTCGCTCGCACCGACATCGAGCCGCACCAGCCACGGTGGAATGAAGGGAAGAAGATCGCCTTCCTCGAACTGTGGGGTCGGGTTCTCCTCGGTGCGTGGCGGGGGCCCGTCGAGGACCGCGTGCACGTACGTCACAGAGAGCGCGCCCACGAGCCATGGAAGTGGGTTGGTGACGGCGTAGAATACGAAGCCTGTCCGGCTGGTGGGACCGATGTTCTCGAGACGCCCCTCCGACGCTTCGAAAAAGACGTCTTTGTTGAGCCAAGTTCGGTATCCGGTGAGCGTCAGATTGAGTTGCTCGTCAGGGCCCAGCCGAAACCGAACTCCCAGATCTGCGGAGCGAACCTTGCTGAACGGCGCGTCTTCGCCGTCGACCAGTGTTCGCGCCTGTGGAGAGCGAAATCCCTCGCCGTAGCTTCCGATGATGTCGAACCACTCGGTCGGTTTCACGGTGAGCGCGAGGCGAGGCCCGGCCACGATTCCAGCAGCACTTCGCCGAAACCCTTCGATGAAGTTGTCCGTCCGAACGTTGGGAATGAAATTGAGCAGTCGGTCTTCGACGTCGAAGAAGAGCGCGTCTGCGCGTACGCCACCTTTGAAGTTGACGAACTTGGTGAAGTCCCAGTCGAGGTCGACGTAGATTCCGATGTCGCCCTGCACGATGTTCGCATCGACGCGTTGGTCCCACGTTTGGTTGAGGG
>JBATTM010000544.1:0-2409 GCA_049670545.1 Polyangiales bacterium | reverse complement strand
TCAGGTCGACCCCCGGGGGGGAAAGCGGGTTTTGGCGGTGGGCAAGGAAGCGAAGGAAATGCTCGGCCGCACCCCCGGATCGATCAGGGCGGTGCGCCCACTTCGGGACGGTGTGATCGCCGACTTCGACATTACCGAGGCGATGCTGCGGTACTTCATCAAACGTGCGCACGATGATCGGCGAACCATGGTCAAGCCCCGGATCATCATCTGTGTCCCCTTTGGCATCACCGAGGTGGAGAAGCGGGCGGTGAAAGAGAGTGCAGAAGGCGCCGGAGCGCGCGAAGTCTTCCTGATCGAAGAGCCGATGGCCGCTGCGATCGGAGCCGGTCTTCCGATCACAGAACCAAGCGGTAACATGGTCGTCGACATCGGTGGGGGAACCACCGAGGTCGCGGTAATCTCGCTTGCGGGGATCGTATACTCACAGTCGGTGCGTGTCGGCGGCGACAAGATGGACGACGCGATCATCGCGTACCTCAAGCGCAAGTACAATCTCCTCATTGGTGAACAGACTGCCGAGCGTGTGAAGTGCAGCATTGGAAACGCGTACCCCGATGGGCAAGCAGCCACTCTCGAGGTCAAGGGTCGAGACATGGTTGCGGGGGTTCCAAAGACAGTCGTGGTCAACTCGGACGAGATCCGCGATGCGCTCACCGAGCCAATCAATGCGATCACCGAGGCGGTCATGATGGCGCTCGAGCGCACGCCACCGGAGTTGTCTGCGGACATCGTCGACAAGGGCATCGTCCTGACCGGCGGGGGCGCGCTTCTGAAAAACCTCGATGTTCTACTTCGTGAGGAGACAGGGCTTCCGGTGATGGTGGCCGACGACCCCGTTTCCGCAGTCGTTTTGGGGTCGGGAAAGGCGCTCGATCACTTGGATCTCCTGCGCGAGGTGACGATCGCGTAGCGACGGGACGCGTCGATGAACTATTTTCAGACATTTCGGGACGTCGCGATCGTGATCGCCCTTCTGGTCGTCCCGCTCCTGTTCCTACGCGCGCACCTCAAGGATCCGTCGGAGCTTTCCGAGCTCGACCGCGGGGTCCTTCTCGTCAGTGGGCCGGTTCAGTACCTGGCCTCCTGGGCCGCAGACAGTGCGACTAGTCTCATCGAGGACTACGTGTACCTCGTTGACGTCGGGCGCGACAACGACCATCTGCGCGCGGAGAACGATCGGCTGAAAGTCGAAATCCGCTCTCTCCGCGCCGACACTGAAAGGCGAAAAGAACTCGAAGCACTTTTAGCGTTGAGAAGCGATCTGGACACCGAGTCCGTGACAGCGCGAGTCATCGCCAAGGATATCTCGCCATCGTTTCGTGTCGTTCGGCTCGCGATCGATCAGGGAGGACGTGCTGGTATCCAACCGGGGATGCCGGTCGTTGCCAACGACGGTCTCGTCGGGCAGGTGCGGCGGGTCTCCGGTCGATTTGCTGATGTCCTTCTGACGATTGACCCAGAGAGCCGCGTGGATGTGGTCGTCGGAGAAAAGCAGGCGCGAGGTCGACTCGAGGGAATGGGCGAGCGTAGTCGGTACCGCGCCCGGATTCAGTTCGACAGAGCCGACGACGAGGTCGTGGTCGGAGATGCGGTCTACACGTCGGGGCTCGGGAAGAAGTTCCCTGCTTCCGTCCTCATCGGCTACGTCAGCAAGATCGGAGATCAGGAGTTCGGCTTGCATCAAGAGGGCGAAGTGACCCCATCAGTAGACTTCACGCGCCTCGATGAGGTGTTGGTGCTCACGTCGGGCCCAAAGAACGCGGACGCCCTCTGAGGTCGCATGCAGGGCTTTCGCAGCAGTTTCCTGATCATCTTGATCGCGTACGCCTTGCTCCTCGCGCAGTCCGTTTTCGCTCGAGTCTTGGCGCCATACCCATTCTCACCGTACCTCGTCCTGCCCTTGGTATTCGCCGTCGGCGTCGCCCCTGGCGTTAGCGTCGTTCGCGGCGCGGCGACCGCATTCATCCTCGGCTATCTGTTTGACGTGTTCACCGGGAATCCCGTTGGGATCCACACGTTCGTGTTCGTCGTCGCGTACTTTGCATCGCGACTCGCGGGCTACCTGATGTCGTTTCGTGGGATCACCTTCGAGATTGGCCTCACGTTCGCACTCACGTTGTTGGTCGGCGGGCTGATCGAGTTGATTCGCCGCGTCACTCCAGGTGGAATGACCTGGGGCGGTGGAGCACTCGCGCTCTCCTTGTTTGGGTCCGCGTTCTCTACCGCGGTTGTCGCGCCCATCTTGTTCGCGATCGTACGACGCGCTGACCCGACCTCGGTGAGGGCATCCGCATGATCACGCTTTCTCAGCGCCGGGAAGTCGGAGAGTTTCGCAAGCGCTACCGGTGGATGGCGCTCTTCGTCGTGCTCGTCTTTGGCGCACTGGTTTTTCGTATTGCTCAGGTG
>JBATTM010000543.1:0-5209 GCA_049670545.1 Polyangiales bacterium | reverse complement strand
TGCTATTGCCGAGGCCGCAGCTTTGCTGACAGCCGCCGCCTCCCGTGCCAGCGGTGCCTCCCGTGCCACCAGTCGCTCCGGTGCCGCCGGCTCCACCCGTGCCGCCACCACTCACGCACCTGACGGGGACCGTCCATTCGTCGACGCAGTTCTCTGCGTCGGAGACCTGGATGCGAACGAACTGCTGACCGGCCTGCGCGCACGTGTATGTCGTTTGGGGGGCGGTCGGGTTGGTGATTGGCCCGCCCGACGCAGACCAGAAATAGCTGATGGGGTCGCCGTCGTCGTTGACAGCCGCCGCAGAGAGGTCGATCTGGTTGCCGATCGACGTTTGAAGCGGCGAGACGACGACCTTGATGAGTTCGCCACACAGGTTGACCTCGGTCTCGACGCGCAAGCCACCCGAATCTGGGGCGGTCTTGCACTGGAGCATGACGAACGCTTCGGTGATTTGACCGATAGACACGTTGAAGTTCATCGACCCCTTGCAAGTTGTCTCGCCATCGTCAGACGTCGCATCGAGATCGAGCGAGGACCCCTGACCTGGCGGCAGCCCGTACACCTCGACCGATGCGGTCGAACCCGGCGCGCTCGTGTCGATCGAGCCTTCCATGGGCGCCATCCCCTCCCGGGTAATGCGCCAATCGACACGATCGATTTCGGCGCCATCGGCGAGGACGAGATCGAGCGCGAGCGAACCACCCGAGTCCGGAGAAGTGGTCTCTCCGCAACCACCCAATACGACGAACGCAGCGAGTGCGTACCCCAACCAAAGCGAAGAACGAGTCAAAGACATGGGAACTTCCTTTCGTGTGCCGCGCAGCGAAAGAACGAAACCGGCGGCGACGGATCTAGTCGCCCGACGCTATCACGTGAGCGGGCGCCGCCGGCGTGACATTCTCGTGCACGCGATCGATCGGATCGCGACGCTGCGTGCACACGATGCGACGGGGTTGCCGTGATGCAGGCGTAAGGCGAACGAAACCACGAACGGATCCAACGATGTCGGTTCCGTGAGGCAGACCACCAATTCGCCCGGGCAAGCTAAGGCGTCTACGGTACGTGAGGATCGCCTTCGAAGTCAACGACGCCCACTCGCGGCACGACGCTGCACCTCCCCGCCTCCATTTCGAGGGTCGTCTGCAAGCAGTCGACGAACCTGGAATTCGTGGGTAGGTTGCGGTGATGAACTCGAAGCGACTGGTGCTTGCCTGCCTGACTGGTGCGACCTTCCTCGTGGGCTGCGGCGACACGGTTCCGGCGGCCCCTTCGGAAGGGGGCGTCTTCCCTCCCCCCGTCGTGGTCACAGACGGAGGCATGGACGGCGGCGCCGGGGGAGGCGGCGGAACAGGCGGCACGGGGGGCGACGGTTCGCTGAGTTGCGAAGACCTTCCCTTCGGGACGAACCGGTTCGACGCCACGCTCCCGGGAGACGTTCCCCTGGACTTCGATCCTCAGGTGGTGTTCTCCGCGTGGCAGCCAGACTCCTGCGCGATCGTGCGGAACTTCGCATTGGGATTCAATGCCGACGGCGTGTGCAGTGACGTGCCAGGCGATGTGTTCGAGATCGTCATCCCCGAGCAGCAGTTGACCGCCGTCCTGGCGATACGCACATTCAGCATCGCCTCGACGAGCGTGATCCCAAGCACGGTGCGGCTCTACACGACGGACGATACGGGCGAGCCTCAAATCTGGGGCAACTGCGCCAATTCGAGCGGCATCCTCAACTTCCTGAACCTCGCCACCGACCCTACGGGGACGAACACGGTCGCGCTCCAGAACCTGATACTGACCGATTGCAGGGCGACCCAATCGCTCCCACGGCTGACCGTCACCGGCACGATCCAGATTGCTGGCCCCCCCGAATGCGACTCCCCCTGACGGTGGCGTACCGAGCTTGTAGGTTGGCCACGCGGGGCGGCGAGCGCTTGAGTCGATCGTAGGGTTGCGTATCCTGGGCGCATGCGTGGACCCAACGGCCTTCCACAGCTCGGATGCCTCTTTCTGGCGATCAGCTGCGGCGATGCCCAGGGCACCGGCGCCGTCGACACGACGCTGACGTGCGACGGGACGGACAACTTGGCCCTGCTGTGGGGGTCGTTCACGGGCAGGGGAATCCTCGTAACGGAGCCTGCAGCCATCGAGATCGACTGGGTGCTCTTCTTGCACCCGTCTCAACCGTTGCTCGGCTTTTCTCACCCGCCGGACTGGAGCGGCCGCGCGATCACCCTCGGATCCGGCGCGGGGGTCGACCTGCTTCGCAACGACGGTGGCGGCTTCTACCACAACCTGACCACGTTCGACCCAAGCGGCGGGATCTCGGTGGGGCAGTGGCTCGACGAGAGTGTCGTCCGCGCCCTCGACCTCATGGGGGCAGCCGGTCCCCGGACCGAGTTCTGCTCGTTCCCTCCGACGACCGTCCAAACATCGCCGGGCGTGGGCCAGACGGTCTCCGCCACAGTGGTGCTCACCGATGACACCGTTCTCTTGTCTGCGGTGTCCATTGCGTTCTTCGACAGCGTCATTGGCAACGGTGTCAACGTGCAGAGCTACGGGGGCCGACGCGATGAGTTCAACCAGATCGCCGACGGGGTCTTCTTCGACATCATCAACCAACTCCTGATCGGAGGGGGCGACGACGACCGAGACACCGACATGGATGGCACCATCGATCGGCTCGACAACTTCCCCTTGGACCCGACCCGCCAGTGACGATGGTGAACCTGGGACCGATCACGACCGGGCGCGTGAGAGCAACGACGTGCTTCACGATGGCGCTCATGCTCGTCGCATGCGCCGCCAACCCGAGCGCACGACGTACGCGGCGGGCGATGAGCGAGGACGAGGAGCTCGAGATTGGGCGACAAGCCGCCGCGGAGGTCGAGCAGTACATGGGCTTCGCAGGGAGCGAGGCACTGAACGCCTACGTCTCCCGCATTGGTGAACGCTTGATGAAGCACTCCTCACGAAGCCACATCGCGCACGAGTTTCACGTGGTCGACATGAAAGAACCGAACGCGTTCGCGCTGCCGGGGGGCTACATCTACGTGTCCCGCGGCCTCCTTGCGATCATGAACAGCGAGGACGAACTGGCGGCCGTGCTGGGCCATGAGATCGCGCACGTCGCGGGACGGCACTCCGCACAGCGCGAGGCGAAGAGTCGTGCTTGGATTCCGCTCCAGATCCTCGCCGGAATAGGCGGGAGTGCCGCTTCGATCGTATCGCCCGGGCTTGGGGATGCCGTGGCGAGTGCGGGACAGCTTCCGGCGTCCTTGGCGATCGCAGGCTACAGCCGGAAGCAGGAAGAGGAAGCGGATCGACTCGGCCAGCACTACACCGCGGCGGAAGGTTGGGACCCAGCTGCGATCGCGGACGCGATGGACGCACTGACCCGGGAGCAGGAGCTCGCGGGAGCCAGGGACCCGTCGCGCATGAGTTTCTTCGATACGCACCCGACGACGCCGGACCGTGCGAAGAAGGGGCGATCGTATGCGAAGACCCTGAGCGTGGCGGCGGCGAATCGGATCGCCGTCGACCGGAACGCGTTCTTGGGCTGGCTCGATGGGCTGGTCGTGGGGGAGTCTGCCCGAGGCGGGGTCTTTGTCGGTCGCCGCTTCGTCCACCCTGGGCTCGAGTTCGCCATGACGTTCCCGAAGGGGTGGGCGCTCGAGAACTCCCCCTCGGCCGTACTCGCGCAGCCGGAAGACGAGTCGGCGCTGCTCGCGCTACAGGTCGCGGCGGAAGGCGATGACCCTTCGATCGTGGCTGATCAGATCGCGGCCCAAGTCGAGCTCTCAGAAAGAACGAGTACGACCATCCACGGATACCCTGCCGTCACGGCATCCGCGCGTGCGAGTGAAGGCGGGGAAGAGATCGACGTCGCCCTCACGTGGATCGCAAAGGACGGGTTGGTGTTTCAGGTCCTCGGGGCCACGGCGGCCGACGGTTGGGACCGCCATCGACCAGACTTCGAAGCCACGGCCGAAAGCTTTCGCCGACCCACAGCGGCGGAGCTCGAGGAAGTGCGCGAGAATCGGCTGCGTCTCGTTCTGGCGAAGAATGGGCAAACCGTCGCAGAGATCGCGAAGCAACCGGGGAATCAGTGGACGGTGCCACAAACCGCAGCGGCGAACGCCATGGATGCGGGGACCCAACTCTCGACGGACGAGGCGATCAAGGTCAGCCGTAGAGAGCCGTATCGCGAGTAGGCGAGCTCTCGACAGTGTTGCGGTCCTTTCTGCTGTGGTAGACACGATGGGATGTCGCGCGTGCTCCTCGCCTTTGTCATGTGCGTTGTCGCGGTGGGATGTGCCTCGTCGGCACAGAAGGCGACCACGAACTGGGTGGAGCTCCGTACGGAGAACCTCCGCTTGCGGACCAACTTGAGCGAGCGCGAAGCCCTGAATCTGGCGCGCGAGTCGCAGCAACTGGGGAGCGTCGTCATTCCGTTGTTCCCCTGTGCGGCGGACCACCTGAGCGATGTCATCGATGTCACGGTGATCGCCACGGATGACGGTTCCCGTGGCTCCTACGGGGCTCCATCGACGCCCTTGCTCGACCTGCCGCCGCGCTTGGTGGTTCGTGGGCGGTCCACCACTGTGCTGCTGCGGTTAGTCGTACACGAACTCGCACACAAGCTCTTAGCCACGTGCGTTCCGAACGCGCCGCCGTGGCTCAACGAGGGAATGGCGAGCTACTTCGAGACCTCGAAAATCGAAGACGGTAAGCTCCGGCTCGGGTTCCCGAGCTACCTGTTCGTCGATCAAGTCGCGGAAGGCCGTGTGACCGACGTCGCCTGGGCTTCCTATCTCGGAGAACCGATCGTGGTGTTCCCGAAGAGGCGCGCCCCCGACTTCGATCAGCTTCGAACGATGCCGCGCAGCAAGTTCTACGCGGACGGTCTACGCCAGACAGTTCACTACGCGGGCGCGTGGTTGGCGGTGCACATGTTGTCGCTCGGTGACCTGCCGCTCCAGCGCCGTTTCGCGCGCTACCTCGAGATGCTTCGTGGCGGCGCTGACCCGGAGTACGCATGGAAGGTCGCGTTCGCGGGAGTGGATGTGGCGGCGCTCTATCGGGAACGCTTGGCAGCGCGGCAGAGTCCATGGGTGGAGCAGCCTGTGGAGGTCCCACCGGAGCGCCCCCCTTCGAAGCGGCCCATGCCACCTGCGGAGGTCGCGATCCTTCGCGCGGAACTCGAGGATTGGTA
>JBATTM010000542.1:0-1841 GCA_049670545.1 Polyangiales bacterium | reverse complement strand
GCGGTGCCCTCGGTCGGGGGTACGAAGGGCTTCGATGTCGATGCGGTACGGGCGCTTCGACCCGACCTCGTCCTCGCCAATCAGGAGGAGAACAGCCGGCCGCAGGTGCAGGCGCTCATCGAAGCTGGCGTGCGGGTGCACGTCAGCTTCCCGTGCACGGTGGCGGCTTCCAACCGGTACCTCGAAAGCCTCTCCGTCTTGCTCGGAGTGGAGGCGACCTCGGAGGCGGTTCGTCTGTGCGAGGACGCGCTTACGCGGGCGCTGGCAGTGATGCCCGTAGACCCGCTTCGTGTGTTCGTGCCGATCTGGAAGGACCCCTGGATGACCTTCGACGGTCGTGCATACGCGAGCGACCTGCTCCGGGTGTGCGGGGCGCACAACGTGTTCGACGACCGCGTGCGAAAGTACCCGCTAGCGGCCGATCTCGGGCAACGTGCAGCATGGGATGATGCACGCGTCGCCGGGCGCGATACCCGCTATCCGCGAGTTCAGCTGGACGAAGTCATCGAACGGGGGGCCCGTGCTGTGTTGTTTCCCGACGAACCCTATGCGTTTTCCGAGATCGATGAAGAACCCTTTGCGGCGCTCGACACCACGCGTCCGTTGTGGCTCGAGCGTGTGGACGGCAAAGACTTGTTTTGGTACGGGACGCGCGTCGCCGAGGCAGTCGACCGGCTTCGCACGACGGTCAAACGCATCCAAGCGTCGCATTGAGTTTGTGCACTGGAATACAATTGCTCGCGCGCGCTTGGTAGTGGGCGCGACGCCGCGACAAAACCCTGGCCAACGATCCCCCGCTCCGGTATGGTCCGCAGTGATTTGACCACCGCAGTCGACAGGCTTTCTTCCATCCTCCCAAAAGGCAACGCCGACGCGGCCTTGCACCGCGGTGCGCGCCGACGCGCCCGTCGCTGGTCGCTCGACGCCGAGATTGAGTTGGTGTCTCCCGGGCAAGGATCTGGCCTGGCGATCAACGCGAGTGTCGGTGGTCTACGCATTGCGCTCGACCGGGGGGTGCCGCTCGATGAGGTTTGTACGCTTCGTGTTCGTACCGCGCCCGAGCGCGAAACGATCGAGCATGCGCGGGTGGTTTGGTCCCGTGCGCAGCCCGATGGATACGTCCTCGGGTTGGCGTTCGTCGAAGCCCCGCAGGGTTGAAGACCTCTTGAAGACCGCCGGAAACCAGGGCGTTTAAGGGGCTGCAACCTTGCCGGCCGAATCGCTTGCGGGCGCGCTGGATCAAGGTTAGTTTCGCCCCCTATCTGAGCGTACCCCTCGAGGGACGCTACGGAGGTTCACAATGCGGCGACGTATGTTTCTCGGAAAGATTCACCGGGCTACGATCACACATGCGGATCTAGACTACGAAGGTAGTGTGACCGTGGATGCCAACCTGCTCGATGCAGCGGGCATTTTGGAGCACGAAGAAGTCCATATCTGGAACGTGACGCAAGGTACTCGCCTCACTACGTATGCGCTCGAGGGCCCGCGCGGCTCCGGCGTGATTTGCGTGAACGGTGCGGCCGCCCACCACATGAGCCCAGGTGACCTCGCCATCATCGCCAGCTTTGGAGAGATGAGCGAGAAGGACGCGCGGGCACACAAGCCCAAAGTCGTCCTCGTCGACCGCAAGAACCGAATCATCGATACCGGGCCCGAGCGACCCGGACCGCAAATGCCGCGACGGGTGGACGAACTCGTCCACTGACTCCACGGACTAAGGTCCGCTCCCGCCAAACCTCTGAATCGTCCAAGCAAATCCCTTGGGTAGTTGCTTGTGGACGGCGCTCCGCGATAGGTGGACGCGGGGGTCGGTTAACGCAATCCTTTGTGTCTTGGCC
>JBATTM010000541.1:0-4340 GCA_049670545.1 Polyangiales bacterium | reverse complement strand
GCGTACGGCTCTCGTCGGGATTGAACAGGAAGTGACGGCGGGTCGTGCGCCGCGTAAGCGCTACAACCTTTCCTTCGTAGACGATGCGAGGCCGGGTCATCCGGGCAGAGCTCGTGCGACAATCGTGCCGACTTCCAGGTGCGGAACATCGGGCATTTGGGACAGCGAAATCGGCGGATTCGGGGCTCCCGCCGGTGTCCGACGCGCACCGGACTCAGAGCGTTTTCCCCGACCCCCTTCATCCAAGTCGTCAACCAGGGTCCAATCTCTGTCTCCCATTCATCGAAGTCGTCAACCAGGGTCCAATCTCTGCAATCTCGACCCATATTGGCAAGTACCGCCCGACGAATTGCACGGCGCGCACCATGTGCGTGCGGCTCACACCACCGCGGCAGAGATTCCCCCGGTCCGACCCAAAGATCCGACCCAGGTTGGCGCACTTCGGTTCGCGCCCTGAATGATTCGAGTGATCGCAGGAGTAGAGCTTTCGCGCTGCCTGCTGTAGGACCGTTGGCATGGCCTCCCGTTTCAAGCGCCTGCGGGCGCGTGCCCTCAAGAGGATCTTCAAGGCGCACACCGTTGTCTACGAGGCGAGCGACGGTCGGATCGGGGCGTGGGCGGGTCTACCGACGCTGTTGTTGTCGGTCACGGGCCGCAAATCGGGTCAAGTTCGGTCCACACCACTCGTGTACTTTGAGGATGGCGACAGTTACGTCGTCGTGGGATCGGACGGCGCTGCACGGCGTGACCCCCAGTGGTGGAAGAACCTCCAGGTCGATCCGATGGGTGCGGTCCGCGTTGGACGCGCAAAGCACCGTGTGAAGGCCAGCCTCGCCACCGGGCCTGAACGAGAACGCTTTTGGGAGCTTGGAAAGAAGGCGAACCCGATGTGGGCGAGGTATCAGAGCAGAACCGAGCGAGAGCTACCGGTGGTAGTGCTGACTCCGATCCAGCAAGAGCAGTACTGATCCGTCTACGATCGGCTACCGCGCATTCCGAACTCGATGGGCGAAGAGGCGTGTCATGGACAAGACTGTCCGTTCCATGGGTGTCTGGTCGCGGTCGACTCGCCACGACCCAAGTCTCCAAACTCATTCGGTGTGCAGTTCGCTCGGCCGCGATCGTCTCTTGTAAAAGAGCGCAGACGATCATACGCAGGAGATTCGTCCATTTGCGAGGTTGGCCATGACACATCAACGCCGAAGCGCTCTTTTCGCACTCATCATCTCCCTCACACTCCTGCCGAACATTGTGCCGGCAGGTGCTGACGATGTGGCGGCCGCCACCACCTACGATGGCTGGTACAACTGGCACGGGGAGTTCGTCCCGTTCCGCCCCAAGGCCAAGGACTCGACTTGTGCTGGGGTCCGCGGCAACGGCCAGAACCTTTTCGCACACTACGGAGCGCTGGCCCGGCACGTCGAAGAGTATGGTGCGATTACCTGCGTGGCGGGTGGCAGCTCCGGAAGCATCACCGCCTTCGTACTCGAAAGCATTTGGGCGAATCCGGATGTTCACAATTGTCGCAGTGGGCGATGCGGCAATCGCGCACGTGACGCGCGCATGGCGTTGCTGCTCAAGTCATTCACGGGCCTCGTCGACACCGGCCTCTTCGAAGATGTCGCCACCGTTCAGGCGCTGATCGAAGGCGTTGACGTCGAGGACATCCCGGGACTCTTGCAAGGGCCGACCCCCCAGGAGGGGGTCGACGCACTGCTTCGACTCCTTCGCGATCTCGGCCCGCTGATCAACCCTGAGATCATCGAGCTCCTCGCGAACTCTCCGGATCCGGTGTTTCACGCGACCGACATCATCGATGGTCTTCAAAAGGGGCTCGCGTTCATCGTGGACGATCCCAAGGTGTTCCTCCGAACCTCCGTGATCAACTTCGACGAAGTTGCAACGTTGTTCGGGCTCTACGGGTCCTTCTACGCGAGCTACGGACCCGCCGATCGAAACGGAGTGTCGCGGTGGCTCAACCGATGTGCAAGGGCGAGCCGGGGCCTGACTTGGGAGGAACTCGCCGAGCTGCCAGGGACCCAGGGTCGGACCTGTGGCGAGACGTTCTCCGACTTGTTCAATGCGTACCGTGAGGCGTTTGCCACCACTGGCGGCCCGAACCGCGTCGACGACCCAGTGGGTGCGTATCTGCCCGCGTTCGGGGTGACGGGAGTCCTCACCGGCGACGCGATCCCACTCTGGGAAGAGGCGAGGGCGGCCTGGATCGCCGCCGACCCGATTCCTTTCGTGCCGGACTTCGAGGACATCGGGGTCGGCTACTGGGGACAAGAGCGCGAGCTTCGACGCATTGCGCGCCGGCTCGATCGCGACTTCGAGGACCTGGTCAGCGAACAGTTCGAACCCCTCGGGTCTGCCAGCTGGCGCGAAGTTCTGTCCTCGTCTCCGGCGGAGCCCGGGTTTAGCCCGGCGGTTCCGTCGAGTGGGGGTCTGGTGTCGGTCGGCGGTTGGGCCGACCCGCTTCGTGTGACTCCGCTCATTGCGCTCGGCGCTCGCCGAACGATCACGGTCAACCGTCTTGGTGGAGTGGGCGGCTTCACCGAGAACGTGACACGCCTCTTGAACGCGTCCGATACGGATGTCGACGCCCTATACTCGACCGTCGATCCCGACAGCTCGTTCTTCGTTGGGCTTCAGGACGCCAATGGGGTCTGGTGCACGGATTGGGACGGCCAAGGGGGGGACCCGAACCTCCTCTTCAACGACGCCTACACGTCGCCCCTCATTACGAATGATCGTCGGTTCCTCCGGCCACGATTCGGCTATCCCAACGTAGGGTCAGACTTTTCGATCGGCGGGTGCACCCCGGGTGTGCCCGTGGGCACGAGTGAGTGACGCGTGCCGGGGTCTCCCGCGGCGACACCACGTAGGCGACGAGCCCCCTAGTGAGCCCCCTCGCTCGAAACACCCACGAGAAACCGAGTAGATTGCACCCTCTGTTTCAGGCCCTGCGATGGGCGAGGAGACTTAGAGCGGATCGCGAACGATGGTGACTCGAAAGTCGTCGATTCCGTGTTCGTTCCGCTGAAGCGTGTCGGGCGTCGTGTTGGTGTTGCTTCGCGTGAACCCGAACGTCATGTCGGGCGCGCCCGCCGAGAAGTCCGGTCCTGGCGCTGGGGCAAAATCGGCTGCTACGAGTCCGCATCGGTATTCGGTGGTCCACGTCAAATCCGTGAACGCGGATGCGCCTTGCTCCTGCACGTAGGTGAACCGTGATCCGTCCTGCCAAATCGCGAAGCTCCAACCGACCGCAGCACCCGCGAACGCGGGGGCGGTGATGATGTGGCTCTCGGAATAGTCGATGTAGAGCTCGGTACCCTGCGGAGTGTAGGGAGTACTTTGGTACTCGTGCGTCACCACGAGGGTGTACGCGCAGCTCTCGCTCGTGCAGTTTTCGTCCGCGCCCTCCGCCGGGTTCTCGATCGTATGCGTCATGCTCCGGTAGGCGGACGGGTCCTCCCCGGCCCCCCCCGAAAGAGATTGACCGGTGGGGTCTGTCGATACGTCGGCGCCCGGGGTGCTCGACTCGGTGAGAGTCCAGCCGGCGTCGTCGAACTCCGTGTCCTGCACCACGTTGGAGTCCCCGGTCGGCTCTTCGCAAGGCGTGCCGAAACCGCCCGTACCGCCGTCAGGCCCTGACCCTCCATCCTGGCCGGAATCGGCGCCACCATCCACGCCCGCGTCTGGCAGTCCACTGGTGGCGCCGACACCCCCGGTCTCCTCCTCCTGGCAACCCAGGTAACAAGAAGCCGCAACGACTACGAGGACCTCCCAGTACGTCACACGAGTACGCTACATGGAGCGCGCGTCCTCGTCTACTGGCATGCCGATTTGCCCGGGATGCGGGTGGCAGGGGCAGAGATCCGACCCAGAGATCCTTCCCACCAGCGTCTTGTTGAGGTCGCCGCGCCAGCCGCTCTGTTCGGCGTCGCCCGCTAGTCGAGGTAGCGGTTCGTTGCGTCTCCCTCGGTTCGGTAGAGTTCGCCCCAAGCGAGGTTCTCCACCTGACCCGGAGAAATGGTCTCCAGCTCCTCGATGCCTTCAACCTTTAGTCGAGCGACGTGGACGGGACGGGAACTCGAGAATCGTGCTGAGCGGGTCTCCCTCGTGTCGATGTGTCAATACGACGGTGCTCACGTCGTCCGCTAGCCCGAACACCTGGCCCGGGATCGGCGGATCCAAACGCGCGATCACGCACTCCTTTCCGGACTCGAACCGGCGAAAGGCTGTGAAGTCGCAGCGTCGAGTCGCCTCGCGTGCGTAGCTGTTCAGTGCGGTCAAGAGAGTATCTCGGCATTGGCATGCTAGAGATCCGGATTGAC
>JBATTM010000540.1:0-2453 GCA_049670545.1 Polyangiales bacterium | reverse complement strand
GGCTCCGCGTGTCGTGGAGCAAACCCACCTCACGCCACGCCTCGGCGCGTTCGAAGTCCTCGGTGGCATGGCCAGCCTTCGCCTCCAGCACGCCGACGAGGCCCTGCCAGTGGTCCGCGTCCCGATGAATCGGTTCGAGGATCTGCACGGCGCGGGGCCCATGTTCTTCGTCGGCCAGAAGCCGGGTCACCGCAGCCAGCGCCCCTGGGAAACTGGCGTCGTCGGCGAGGACATCTTGGTAGATATCGAGCGCCCGCGACACATCGTCGAGCTCGGCTTCGATGACCGCACCCAGCCGATGACGCAGCACGGTCGCGGTCTTGTCGTCGCTGGTATTGTCGATCTGGAACTCGATGTGGCCCGCGAGGTCGTCCCAACGAGCGGTCTCCTCGAGAAGCTCGTCGAGCGCTGCGACTGCACGCGTGTCGGAAGGATCGATCTCGAGAATGCGCTGGAAGGTCGTGATCCCATCGGGCTTCTGCGCGAGCTCGTCGACCTCGACGCAGGCGACTTCATGAAGGATCGCCACCCGCTCTTGGTCGTTCTGGGCGAAGCTCTCGCGCTCTCGATCGAGCTCCAGCAGCTCCTGCCACTTCTCGCTCTTGCGATAGGTCGCCGCGAGCGCGGCGCCTGCTGCCTTGTGACCAGGGTCGTACGTGAGAGCACGCCGGTAGTACGTCGCGGCCATGTCGAGGTCTTCGAGCCGTTCGTCGTAGAGCGTGGCTGTCGTCAACGACAGCGCGGCGGTCTCCGCGTCGTCCACCTCGACCGTTCTGAGCGTCGAGTCGAAGATCGCAGCGAGACGGCTCCACCGTCCGAGAGACCGGGCGAGGCGGGTCAGCTTCTCCTGGCTGCCTTGGTCGTGTGGGTCTTCTGCGAACAGGCGCCCATAGGTTTCGAGAGCGCCGTCCAAGTCCTCGAGGTGCGACTCCTGCACATCCCCGAGGTGGCGTAGGAGTTCGAGCCGCTGTGTCGGATCCTGCTCCCCATCGAGCCGGGCTTCGAGGATTCCCGTGACCTTTTCCCACTCCATGCGCCGCAGATAGATCGGCTCGAGTAGCTCCGCGGAAGCCCCTCGGTGATCCGGCTGCTCGAGTAGCTCTTCGAGCGCCTTGACCGTCGCCTCGTGCTCGGGCTCGTGGTTGAGCGCCTCGCGAAACTGGTCGAGGGCGCGCCAGGGTTCATCGAGCTTGCGAAGACACAGTTCGCCGAGTTGGTACCGCACATCCGCAGGGACGCCGATCCGCTGGTCGATCTGTCGGTCGTAGAGGGTGGCTAGGTCGTCCCAGCGTCGGCCCGCACGGTAGAGCCGCTCGAGCCCCGCGTAGGCCTCAGGGTGATCGTTTTCGCCAAGTGCGCGATCGAAGACATCGATCGCCGTGTCGAAATCTTCGATCTCCGTCTCATGGAGCTGAGCCTGGCGGAGCAGCAGCGCGGCGCGCTCGTCCCGATCCTCGACGAGCTCTGCCTTGCGCCGAAGGAGGTCGACGAGCTCCCGTGTGTCACCCGTTTCCTCGACCAGCGTCAACAACGCGTCGAGAGACGGGCGATGATCAGGCTGCTCCCCAAGCAGTTGCGTGTACTGAGACTTCGCGAATGCCGTGTCGCCGAGTTGCTCCTGCGCGATGCGGGCTGCCCGCATCCGAACATCGGTGCGAAGGTCGCCGTCGAGGAGCTCCGGAACGATTGCGCTGAGCGTCTCGACGCACTCGGCGTAATGCCCCGTCTCGCCCGCATGTCGCTCGTAGCTCGCGATCACGGTCTGCAGGGCATCGACGTCGACGCCGGAACGCAGTGCGCGCGCCTCGAACGCGAACGCGGCGGCGGCATCTTCGAGCCCGATCTCACTGATCTCTGCGGCGCGCAACAGGGCTCTCACGCGTTCGCTCGGGTCCGACCCGGCGGCCGCGACCTCGAGCATGCGCACCTGATGGGCGTATTCACCAGTGCCGCGGTAGTGCTCCAGCAAGCGCTGCGAAACGGCGATCCGAAGCGACGGGTCGTCCCCGTCCGCCATCTGCTCGAGGGATCCCACGCTCGGGGCATGCCCTGGGTCGCGCTCGAGCAACGCTTGATACGCATCGAACGCCCGCTCGAGCTCTCCGGTCTTCATCCGCATGAGCTCCGCCGCAGCGAATCGGTGTGAAATCTGTTCCTCTTCGAGTTCGGCGGTGTCCGCGCGAAGCTCAGTAATCTCGAGAAGCTCATGCCATCGCGCCCCGCTCTCATACAAGCGTGCAAGCGGAACGACGATGTCATCGGCCGGACCGAAACGAGACAGGGCTTCTCGATACGTGGAGATCGCGTCGTCGGGTCGATCCAGCTTGGCTTCGTACATCACGGCGACGCGCAACAGAAGATGCTTCTGATCGCCTGGTTCATCCGAGAGTTCGATCTGCCGCTCGAGCACCTCGATCAAAGACTCAAACTCGGCCTGTCGCTCGTAGAGTCGC
>JBATTM010000539.1:0-3108 GCA_049670545.1 Polyangiales bacterium | reverse complement strand
GGCCAAGACACGCTGTTCGGCCGTATGCTTGTCGCGGAAGAGATGCGCCGATACCGCTTGGAGAACATCATGCGTCGGAGGCCCTCGGTTCTTGTGGTAGGAACATCGACAGTGATGGAGTTTCGAGGGCAAGTCTTCGGCTCCCAGGCATCGGAATCGTACAACGCCGGAGGCGTTGTTCAGCAGATCGAACACCTGTTGCAACTGGTTCCGGTGTTGAAAGAGGCGCAGGTCCGTAGCGTCCTGGTTGGACTCGACTTCTGGTGGTTCAACGAGAACTGGCAAACCTATCGCCTACCGGACATCAAGGAGTTGCGGACCCGTGCCCCTTTCAACCAGGATCTGCAGGCACGTCTGCATGCCTTGCGCTCACTTGGAAGCGCGTTGACCGACAGCGATTCCAAGCTCGCCGACGCCTTGGAGCGTCACTATCGAGGGGAGGAGCCGGATGGCTACTTTCCAATCGGGCTCCAGGCCCAACTTGGCGCGGGGTTTCGCGGCAGCGATGGGAGTCGTCGCTATCCCCGCGCGATTCAAAGGTCGCGCGAGAACGCTCCCTATGAAGACGGCATGAAGACCCTGGAACGGATCATGAAGCGCAAGCAGCAGTTCGTAGGCGCGACGAGGGTGTCACGTCAGGCGCTCGCGGTCTTGCGACAGTTCATCGAGGAGTGCCACCGTGCTGGCATCAAACTCGCGTTCGTCCTGCCTCCGATCGCGCCGAGCACGTATCGGGCCATGATGGCGTCGCCAGACCACCACGACTTGCTCACGAGTTTCAGCGCTGAAGTTACCGCCTTACTCGAATCAAGTCGGGTTCCGTATGTGTCCGCGACTGTCGCCGACTCTGTGGGTGTCGAGGAACAACACATGCTCGATGGACTGCACGGCTCAGAAGTGGCGATGGCACGTGTCTTCCTAGCACTGCTGAGGTCACCCGGTGCCTCCGACGTATTCCCGGGGTCAAACCCGGCAACCTTGGAACGATCTCTTGCCACCAAGAAAGAGAATCCTCGAGAAGTCGAGGTGTGGAGCGGCTATGCAGGGCCGGTTCCCAACTAGGCGCCAGCGGCGTTCATGTAATAACGGACGGTCGGCACCAGACCTTCTTCGAGCGATACTTTGGGGCGGAACCCCGTCAGCCGCTTGAGCTTCGTCACGTCCGGCGCCCGGCGAGAGACGCACCCCTTCGGCGCGGGGTGCAACTCGAGCTCCGCCTCACGACCGGCCGCGGCAAGCATGAGCTCACCCAGTCGCCGAATCGAGACCTCGACCTCACCACCGACGTTGATGATCTGATTGCGACAGGCTTCGCTTGTCGCGACCGAAAGCGTCGCCGCTACCGCATCATCGATGTACAGAAACGTCCGGGTCTCCTCATGCCCGAAGAGCGAGTACTCTCCACGCACGAGCCGCTCGACGAAGTCGGGGATGACGTGCTTGTCCCCCATCCGGGGACCGTACACGTTGTGATATCGGATGATAGTGAAGTCTACTTCCGATTCGCGGCATGCTTGTGCCGTGAGTACCTCGCCATGGGTCTTCGAGATCGAGTAGGACCAGCGAGGGTTGAGTGGGTCCTCGATCGACAACGGGACCGTTTCGGATGTCGGCACCGGCCAATCGAAAAGCGACACCGTCGATGCGTAAGACTCGGAGCTCCCAGCGTACACGAAACGGCCGGTCTTCCCCGAACGGACGTACTTGTCGACCAAAGCGAACGTAGGCAATGTCGAGTAGCGAAGGGTCTCGTAGGGTCGTTCGTAGAAGTTCTGAGTGCCGTTGAGTGCCGCAAAATGATAGACGCTCGACATCTCGAGATCGGGCAGGCCGTCGGTGCGACCAAGATCCGCCAGATCCAGCTCGACGAGCTCCACGTTGCGTTTCGCCAGCAGCTCTCGAAGCTTGTCGTCACGATCACCTCGAACGAAGTTGTCGACCAAGAAGACCCTCGTGTCGCTTGACAGCGAAAGCTCGCTCGCGAGGGCGAAGCCGATGAAACCTGCGCCACCTGATACAAGAACGTTCTTCATGCATTTTTCCCAATGAAAACGGTACCGGTTCCAAGCGCATCCCACAGATCCACGATCTTCGCGCGACCTGACTCGGCAAGCGAGAGGATGCGGGCTCGCTGTTCGGTGTACAGCGAGTGGTTTGTGGCGATGTAGATCAGCGTCGGTGACTGAAGCGCCTCGTCCAAGCTAGGTGTAAACGAAAGCCCGCGAAGCTCCGAGATGTCCTTCTCCGAAACGTGGGGGTCTTGAGTGACCAATGATTTGGGACATTCACGCTGAAGGTACCGCAGTAGCTTCGCGGACAAGCTGTCCCGAACGTCATCCGTGTCCCTCTTGAAGCTGTACCCCAAGACGAGAACTCTCTCGTCTTCGAGCGAACCCCACCGTTTTTTCGTTTGATCGATCAAGAACTTGGGCATGCTCTCGTTGATACGCCAGGACTCGATCAAGATGTCGCCACTCCAGTAAGCCTCGGAGAGCATCCCGAAGTCCTTGCGAAGACAAGTGCCAGCCGTGAAGCCTGGGGAGCCGAAAATCGGCCTTGGGTAGTCGGTGTTGGCGAGCTCGAAGACTGTGTGTGGCTCGGCCCCGTACTCCATCGCAACCATGGCAAGGACGTTCGCCGTCGCGAAGTACGCGTAGCGCGCGATGTTATTCGATAGCTTTACGAGCTCGGCAGTGATGTAGTCGGTATGCAACACGCGAACTCCCATCACGCCGAAGAGCTCGGATGCGCGCGCCGCAGAGCGCTCGTCTTCCGTTCCGACGACTTGAGGTAAGGCGCGTAGCTCCTCGCGTGCCTTTCCTTCCAGGATGCGCTCTGGACAGCACGCCAAGAGAAGGTCTTCGCCGACCTTGAGACCGCTCTCCCTCTCCAATTGGGTTCGAACGTACCGTGTCGTGTGTGGCGCAGTCGTCGAGCGCATGATGATGCACTGGCCAGGAACGATAATCCTCCCAATTTGGGCGATTACACGAGTGACCGCGGAGAGGTCCGTCTCGATGTGAGGCAGCAACGGCGTTCCGACTGTGACAACGAAAAAATCGACGTCGCGTGCTTCGTTGATGTCCTCCACGATACGAAGGCGACCCT
>JBATTM010000538.1:0-28286 GCA_049670545.1 Polyangiales bacterium | reverse complement strand
CCCCTGCGCGTTGAGCGGCCCGGTTACGTCGCAGACGAAGCGGTAGACCTCGTCGAGCACCATGTTGCATTCTTCCGCGCCCCACTCTTTGTATGGGCCTTTTCCAAGGACGGCGGGTAGATCGAATTGCTCGAAGAAGAGAAAGCGAAAGTCCCGTAGATCCGCTCGATAGCGGTTGATTGCCTGCGCCACATGAGCCTCCAGTGTCTGAGTCGGTCACCCTCTGGACGCGAGATTACTCTCTTTGGCCCCGATGGATGCCGCATGTAAGAAATTGGGGGGATTTGGTGGTTTCGTCAAGCGGAGATGGCCGCAGACGAACGGGTCCAGACGTGTGCAAGCTCACCGATTCGCTCGAGCGCCTGGCGTCCTTCGGCGACCAAGGGCGCGAGGATGTGCCAGGCATGAATCATATCAGGCCACACCTCGAGCGTGACGTCTACGCCGGCCCGCCGCGCGAGGTCCGCGACGCGAACGCTGTCATCAAGCAGGGTTTCCGCGCCCCCGACCTGAATCAGCAGCGGCGGGAGACCATCGAGCGCGGCATGCACCGGGGACACCAACGGATTGCGATGTTCCTCCACTGGCGCATATCGTTTGGCCATGGCGCGGACGCCCGAGTGGGTGACGAAATCGTACTGCCTGTTGAATTGCATGGAGATGCTGCGCGCCGTCAGGTCGAACCAACCCGACAGCAGCACGCCTCCAGCGGGCAGGGGTTCGTCCTGATCACGAAGCGAGATGAGGGTCGCCAGGGCCAAACCGGCGCCCGCCGACTCACCGCCGATGACGATGTGCTCGGGCGCGATCCCGTGCGTCTCATGGAGCCACGCGAACACACGTTGGGCGTCTTCGAGGGGCGCAGGAAATGGGTGCTCCGGGGCAAGGCGATAGTCGGGCGCGAGCACGTGCATGCCACTGGCGATGCATAACCGCGCGAGCAAGTCGCGGTGGGAGTTGATCGAACCCGTCGCGTACCCACCACCATGGAAGTAGAGAAACACACGGTCGGGATCGCTTTCGGGTACGGAGAACCACTCGGCAGGCACACCCCCGGCGTTGACCGGACGCATCCGCGTCTTGCGGACCGGAGCCGTCATCGGGCGCGGCGGATCGATGATGCGCCGTTGTAGACCGATCGGCATCACCGCCGACCACCCCGCTGCACGGCGCATCACCTCCGCAATGGTTTCGAGCTCGAGTGTCCACGTGGGCCTTCGCGGCCCCACGATGGCCCGGCGCACGCGAATCGCAGGCTGCAGCCCGGTCATGAGCGTCCGAATCAAGTTCACGGCGGCGAAGGTAGCACACGCGCACGACCTTGACGCAGCGTCGCGAGCGCGTATCCCTGGCCCATGCTCCTCGAACGGTACCTGGAGTCCATCGGCTCTCAGGCCATCGAAACCGCACTTCGCCTCGGAGAGCCGCGGCCTGCACTCGTCCGTCCCACACAGGACCCCAAGTTCGGCGACTTCCAGATCAATGGCGCAATGCCGCTCGGGAAGGAGCTCGGTAAGCCGCCGCGTGAGATCGCGGAGCCCATCGCAGAAGCCCTTCGCGAACTCGACGCGGTGGAAAAGGCGGAAGTCGCCGGCCCAGGATTCGTCAACATCACGCTCTCGCCATCATGGATCGCGACTCTCCTCGAGCAAGCCCTTCGGGACCGTGACCGAGACGGGGTTCCGCCCGTCGATGACCCCGAAAAGATCGTCGTCGACTTCTCGAGCCCCAACATCGCCAAACAGATGCATGTCGGCCACCTCCGCTCGACGATCATCGGCGACGCGATCGCTCGGGTTCTTCGTTTCATCGGCCACGATGTGGTCAGAGACAATCACCTCGGCGATTGGGGCACTCAATTTGGGCTGCTAATCGTCGGGATGCGGGAGTGGGGCTCCGAAGAAGCACTCGATGGAGACCCAGTCGTCGAGCTCGAACGGGTCTACAAACTCGCCTCGGAGCGTGCCAAGAACGAAGAAGACTTCGCCGCGCAAGCACGCGCCGAGCTCGCGAAGCTTCAATCCGGAGATCCGGCCAACCGGAGCCAGTGGGAGCGATTCGTCGAAGTCAGTCGTCGCTCGCTCGACGCGGTCTACGCAGAACTCGACGTCGAGTTCGATTCGTGGCTCGGAGAAAGCGCCTACCACGATGCGCTCCCGGGAGTCGTCGACGACCTGCTGGCGCGTGGTATCGCACGCGAAGACGATGGCGCCGTCTGCATTTTTTGGAACGAGCGGGGCGACGTCGAGAAGAACCTGCGAAAGCAAAAGACGCCCTTCATCGTTCGCAAGAAAGACGGCGCCTTTCTCTACTCGACCACCGACATCGCCACGGTGCTCCATCGCCGCGACCACCTCGAGGCGGACCGGGCGCTCTATGTCGTCGACAACCGACAAGGTCTTCACTTCCAGCAGTTGTTCGCGGTCATGCATCTGCTCGGCGTCTCCATGGCACTCGAGCACATCGGCTTTGGCACCGTCCTCGGCAACGATGGAAAACCGCTTCGCACGCGCGATGCGAGCGGACAGATCATCACCCTCGCCTCACTCCTGGCGGAGTCCAAGGAGCGCGCCCGCGCACGCATCGAGGAAGGCATCTCGGAAGGGCGCCTCCGCGTAACGGCTGACGAGATCGAGGATGTCTCTCGGATCGTCGGCATCGGCTCGGTCAAGTACGCGGACCTCCGTCAGAACCGGCTGAGTGACTACCAGTTCGACTGGGACAAGATGATCTCGTTTCAGGGGAACGCCGCGCCGTACCTGCAATATGCCTACGCGCGGTGCGCCTCCATCTTCACCAAGGGCGGGCTCGACATGGATCGAATCGCCGACGCGCCTTCTATCGCGCTCGAGCATCCCGCGGAGCAGGCGCTCGGACGGCAGCTCGCCCGATTCGCCGATGTGGTGCACCACGCGGGCACGACCAGCCAGCCCCATCTGATCTGCGAACACGTATACGAGCTCGCCAGGAGCTTCAGCGCCTTCTACACGGAGTGCCCGGTGTTGGGATCAGAGGGTGCAACGCGGGACAGCCGGCTCGCGCTCACAGCCCTGTCCGCCCGACAGATCCGTCGGGGTCTTGGGCTCGTCGGCATCGGCGTAGTCGACCGAATGTAGAGGCGATCCGAGTGTTTCCGCCGGCGCGAAGCAAATGTGCTATGCGAAGGCGCCGATGCACGGTGAGCTCGTTCGCACATCTCTCGAAAGTCGTTGTCTCCTAGGCAACCGACTCGGCGATCCGCACGTCCGAGAACTATACGCGTACCTGCCTCCGGGCTACGACGGAACCCGCCGTTTTCCGGTTGTGATGCTGCTCGCCGGGTTTGGGGCGACCCATCACTCGATCGCGGCCTGGAGCCCTTGGAAGCCCAACACCGTGGAACTTCTGGACCAGCAGATCGCGCAGGGCGCTTGCCCCCCGGCCATCCTGGTCCTGCCCGACTGCTTCAACCGGTGGGGCGGATCGCAGTTTCTCGATTCCGAGGGCACCGGTGCGTACCAAACCTATCTTGCAGACGAAGTCGTGCCGTTCGTCGATCGCGAGTTCATGACGATTCCAGACCGCGAGGCGCGGGCGGTCGCAGGGCGCTCATCAGGGGGCTTCGGGGCGCTGCGCCTCGGCATGGATCGACCGGACGTCGTCTCCGTGATCGGCAGTCATGCAGGCGACGCCGGCTTCGAGATCAGCATGCGCCCCATGTTCGGGCGCGCTGCAGTCGCCTTCGAGCAAGCGGGAGGGTTCGAAGCATTCGCGGAAAACCTACCCAATGGGGGCCCAAAAGGTGCCTCGCAGTTCGACGCCGTCTTCGTGCTGGCGGCCAGCGCAGCCTATTCGCCGAACGCCGGCGCTTTTCCGTACGCCGCCCTGCCATTCGACCCGCGGACCTGCGCGCTCCGGGAGGACATCTGGAAACGATGGCTCGTCCAGGATCCGATAAATCGGGTCGATCAGTCGCTGGATGCGCTAAAAAGCATGGCCCTCATCTACTTGGACGCAGGCGACAAGGACGAGCACGGGCTACACTTCGCTGCGCGGATGCTGGCAGAGGCCCTCGATGCCCATTCGCTAGGTGTACACTTCGAAGAGTTCGACGGGGGCCACCGAGGGACCTCGTGGCGGTACGCAACATCGCTACCACGAATGATTCAAGCGCTTCGGAGAGAGCATTGAATGACGATTGCTGCTCGGCTTACCCTGCCGAGGCGCCGAGGCCCGAGTCGAGGATCTGAATGACGACCAAGAAAAGCACGCCCGAGGAAGAGACGAGCAACGACGCCACGCCGAAGCCCGCGCCAAAGAAGGCGGGAGGCGCGGCAGCGGCCGCCCGGAAGATCCTCGAAGGAGAGGCCCCGCAATCGAAGATCGCCGAGCACGGCGAAACCATGATGGAGGGGCCGAGGACCGCGGCGACGCAGTCGGCTCGCGTGTTGGGAGAGATTCTCTCGGAGCGGCCGGAACTTGTCGTGCCACTCGTCGCAAAGTTCGCGAAGGGAATCTCCTCGAGCAACAAGCGCGTCGTCCAAACATCTGCGGAGGCCCTGCCGGCGATCGCGCGGATCGCGCCCGCCCGGGTTGCGCGTCAGCTCGACGTACTCAAGTCGTCCTTCGAAGAGGCCAACGACGTCGGGAAGGACGGTCTGGTCAAGACGTTTGCAGCACTCTGCACTGCGTCGGTCGCGTATCAGAAGCGCCTGGAACCGGTTCTCACCCTCGCGCTGAACGGCGCGGATGGGAGGACGCTCCTTGCGTGGAGCCAAATCGTCCTGCCCGCGCTCAAAGGCGAACCGCATGCACGCGCGCGCGCCGTCGTCGAAGGCAGACTCAACTTGATCCCGCGGGCGCATGCCCAGCAGATCGCCGACTTCCTCGGCATCAAGCTCCGACTGCGCTACCGCTAGCAGCCCACGCCACGCATAGACGTAGAGCGTATCGATACGCTCTACGTCAAGAGCGACGGATCGTAGCCCTCGGGCCGCTCGAAACCGAGAAGCTCGAGCGTAGTCGCGGGCACATTCGAGAGGCCGGCGCCCTGCGCGATCGGGTCCAGTGCGAGGGACGGTTGATCGGGGGCGTATATGTAACAAGGCACGGGGTTGAGGGTGTGGCTGGTCTTGCTTCGAAGATGCCCGGCCGAGTCACGCTGAAAGCCGCCGGACTTTCGGTCTCGCTCGAACATCTCGTCGCAGTTGCCATGGTCGGCCGTGACGATCAGCGCGCCACGGAGCCGCTCGATGACCGGGATGATGCGACTGAGGCAAAGATCGACCGCCTCCACCGCGATCACGGCGGCGTCTCGGTCGCCCGTGTGTCCAACCATGTCGCCGTTTGCGTAGTTGATGCGCGCGTGGCGAAGGTTGCCAACTTCGAGTGCCTTGATCGTTGCGTCGGTAATCTCGGCCGCTTTCATCCACGGACGCTGCTCAAACGGGACGAGGTCACTCGGAATCTCTATGTACTCCTCGTACGCCTCGTCGAACATCCCGCTCCGGTTTCCGTTCCAGAAATACGTAACGTGCCCAAACTTCTGCGTCTCGCTACAAGCGAACTGCGTCACGCGGTTGCGCGCGAGATACTCGCCGAGCGTGCGATCGATGGACGGAGGCTGCACCAAGTATTGCTTTGGCAGTTTCTCGTCGCCGTCGTATTCCATCATGCCCACGAACTCGACTTTGGGGATCGGGCCCCGCTCGAACTCGGTGAGCCCAGGATCCGTGAACGCACGCGTGAGCTCGATCGCACGGTCTCCGCGGAAGTTGAAGAGGACGACGGCCGCGCCGTCGCGGATCGGACCGACTGGGACCCCGTCACCGTCGACGATCACGAAACCGCGCAGATCTTGGTCGATCATCCCGGAGTTTTCGTCGCGAAGGGTTTGGATCGCCTCGGTCGCGTTGTGGAAGCCCCGCCCTTCCCCGAGTACGTGATGACGCCAGCCTCGCTCGACCATGCTCCAATCCGCGTTGTAGCGATCCATCGTGATGAACATTCGGCCGCCGCCAGAAGCGATTCGGTAGTCTCGGTCGCGTTGCGCGTTCAATTCCTGAAGGAGTGCCTCGAGCGCGTCGACATACTCCAGCGCGCTGGTTTCCGGGACGTCTCGACCATCGAGCAAGATGTGAACGCGCACGCTCGCCACGTTCTCCCGATGGCACCGACGCAGCATCGCGAAGAGGTGCTCGATGTGGCTGTGCACGTTTCCGTCCGAAAGAAGCCCGATGAAGTGCATCGGTTCACCGCTCTCATGGACACGAGCGACGATTTTCTTCCACTCCTCGCCTTCGAAGATCTCGCCACTATCGATCGCCATCTGCACGCGCTTGGCACCTTGGTCGAACACCCTTCCCGCGCCGAACGCATTGTGCCCGACTTCGCTGTTGCCCATGTCGTCGTCGCTCGGCAGGCCCACGGCCGTGCCATGCGCCTTGAGCGTCGTGGTGAGCGACTTGGCCGTCAGGTCCTCGAGCGTTGGCGTTCGCGCAAGCCAGACCGCATCCCCTTCGTTCGACGCACCGCAGCCCACCCCGTCCATGACGACGATGAGCACAGGGCCTTCGACGCCCGGAAAGGTGGGATGCGGTTGAAGCTTCCAGTCGGTCACGCTGCGTGTCGTAGCACAGCGGCCTGTCCCTGACACCGGCGTGCAAGTGCTCTATGATTGCGCCCATGATCGTTGTCACGAACCGCATCCCTGTGGCCGAAGGGTTCGAAATCGACTTCGAGGACCGGTTTCGAAAACGCGTCCACCTCGTCGACCAAGCGCAGGGTTTCATTCGAAACGAAGTGCACCGACCCAAGCCCATGAAGCTCGACCACGAGACCGGCACCTGGTCGCCCGACCCCGACAAGCCCGGGTACTACGAGGTGAAGACCTGGTGGAAGACCTTCGACGACTTCAAGGCCTGGACGATGAGCCCGGCGTTCGCAGAGGCCCATCGAAATCGCCCACCCAAAGGCATGTTTAGCGGGCCGAACGAGCTGGTTGTCCATGAGGTGTTCCTCAGCACCGACGACACCGACGGCTGACGCGGACCGTGTCGGACGATGGGCTCGATCCAGTGAAGCGACGCCTTTGGATCACGATCTTCGTACTCGTCTTCCTGATGGCGGCGATCGCAGGGTTCATCATCATGCTCAAGGGAGACGTTGTGGCGTACGAGAATCCTGAGTACGACGTGATCGAGCGGCTGGGCGACGTCGAGATCCGTCAGTACCGATCCTACGTGGCCGCCGAGGCGGTCGTTGAGGGCGATCTCGAGAGCGCGGGCAGCGAAGGCTTTCGGATCCTCGCGAACTACATCTTCGGCGGGAATCGCGGAGAGACGCGGGTCCCCATGACGGCCCCCGTCGAACAGGAACCGCGCGAGGGGACCGAGATCGCGATGACGACACCGGTCACACAGATGGCGGAGGGCAATCGTTTCGCGATCCGATTCATGATGCCGTCGAAGTACACGCTCGAAACGCTGCCGGAACCGAAGGACCCGCGCATTCGGTTCGTGGAAGTCCCCGACCGTCGCGTCGCGGTGATTCGCTATTCGGGGACATGGTCGCGTCGCAACTACGAGACCCATCTCGCGACTCTGCTCGAAGTGTTGAGCGCGAAGGGATACACGCCCGAGGGTGCGCCGATGTGGGCACGATACGACCCGCCGTTCAAGCCGTGGTTCCTACGTCGCAACGAGATCATGACGGCCTTCGAGACGCGCGCGACACGGACCGGGTCGCCGCACTAAGCGTCTCTCGGACACGTGTCTTCTTTCGGTCATCGACCCAGATTGGCCTTGACCCAAGTGGAACATGTTCTACAATAGAGTTAGTTTACATCTTGTAAACTAATAGCCGTTCTCTTGGAGGATCTCTTGGAAAGTAAGTGCCCGGTGAAGTTTCACGACGTCGATTTTTGCGCCCCGACGACGCACGACAATCCATACGAGATGTACGACTACTTCCTCGAGCACGAGCCGGTCTACTACGACGAGAAGAACGAGCTCTGGCAGGTGTTTCGCTACGACGACATCGTGGCGATCGAGCGCGACACGGAGACGTTCATCAGCTCCGAAGGCGTGCGGCCCAACATCCCCGGCGATCCGGCGATGATCTACCAAGATGGGGATCAGCACAACAGGCAGCGCGCTTTGGTGTCGTCAGCATTCACGCCGCGGCAGATGCGCAAGATGGAGGAGCGCGCTCGTGAGATTGTGGTCGAGCTCGTGGACACGATGCTCGCCAAGGATCGCGTCGAGATCGTGACCGACCTCGCGGCGCCGCTGCCTCTTCGCTTGATCTGCGACATGCTCGGCACGCCCGACGACAAGCGGGAGCCCGTTCGACAGTGGATCGCCACGATGATCAACGGAGGCAACGGGCCCGACTACGTCACCGATGAGGTCAACGATAGCTTTGACAGCTTCATCATGCTTCACGAAGAAATGCACCAGGCAAGGATCGACGCCGGATGCACGGGGAGCGACATCCTCACGATTTGGATGAACGCCGAAATCAATGAAGAGAAGCTCGACGAATCTCAGTTGTTGTTCGAGCATCTACTGCTGAATACTGGTGGTGCCGAGACGACCCGCAACGCGATTGCTGGTGGGTTCGAGCGCTTGTCCGAAGACCCCACGCAGTACGATGCGCTCTACGAGAATCCGGAACTCATTCCGAACGCGGTCGAGGAGATCATTCGTTGGGTGTGCCCCTTCATCAACATGTATCGCACGGCGAGCCGCGACTACGAGATCCACGGCAAGGTGATCAAAGAAGGTCAGCAGGTCGGGTTGACGTACCCCGCGGCGAACCGCGACCCTCGCAAGTTCAGCGAACCCCACAAGTTCAACATCTTCCGCGACTTCACCAAAGAGGGGAAGCATCTGTCTTTCGGGCTCGGCCCCCACTTTTGCCTAGGAGCGTCACTTGCCCGCCTCGAGATCCGGCTGTCTCTCGAAGAGATGACGCAGCGGGTGAAGCGAATTCACATCCCCGCGGGCGAAGAGGTCGAGTACATCTCTTCTTCATTCATCCGCGGACTCAAGCACTTCCCGGCGATTCTAGAGCCTCGCTGAGATCGCCGCCTCGGCCGACGCCGTGGGCCGCGTGCATGAGCCCGTTTCGTAACGGGTAGAAGCGAGTGCGCGCCGTGATAGCGTTCGGAATGGCCACGAATACGCCTGAGGACGGTCTGACCTGCGGCGACGATGGTCGCGTGCGGTGTTGGTGGTGCGGGGACGCGCCAGACTACGTCCGCTACCACGACGTCGAGTGGGGCCGACCGATGCATGATGACCATCGGCTTTTCGAGAAGATCTGCCTCGAGGGATTCCAATCCGGCTTGAGCTGGCTGACGATCCTTCGCAAGCGGGAGAACTTTCGAAACGCATTCGCCCACTTCGATTTTCATCGCGTGGCACGATTCAACAGGCGAAGTGTCGAACGGTTGCTGAAAGACGCAGGGATCGTGCGGCATCGCGGCAAGATCGAATCGACGATCCACAACGCGAAGCGGGCGATCGAACTCGAGGAAGAGTACGGCTCCCTCGCAGCCTTCTTCTGGGAACGTGTGCCACCCGACACGGAACGGCCGAGGCGCATGACGAAGGCGGCCCTCATGAAGCTCCCGAAAACTCCGTCCTCGACGGCGCTCAGCAAGGAACTGAAGCGACGGGGTTGGACCTACGTGGGCCCGACGACCGTGTACGCATTCATGCAAGCCATGGGGCTCGTGAACGATCACCTCGATGGCTGCTTCGTTCGGTCCGAACTCGACGGTGCCTGACTCGATGAAACTGTAGAGCTTTGCTGCGAAAACGGGAGGGGTAGGTCTCCTAGGTAGTTCGTCGGCGTCGAATTCAGGAAACTTCCCTTCCGCGATGGCGTTAACGGGGGGACAGCCTTAGATGAAAGAGCACACGCATGAGCAGCCTTCGCACCATTCTCATTGGGTTTCCCATCCTCGCACTCGCCATTTTGGTCGCAGTTGGAATCGGTTCCACGCGAGCCGATGCCCCGACGCGGAAGCCAGTTGAACTCGCCACGGCGACGTTCGCAGGAGGTTGTTTCTGGTGCATGGAGCCACCGTTCGAGAAACTCGACGGGGTGGTCAGCGTCACGTCCGGGTACACCGGCGGAAAAGAGCGAAACCCTACGTACAAAGACGTGAGCTACGGTCGCACGAGCCACCTCGAGGCCGTGCAGGTCGCATACGACCCAACCAAAGTCTCGTACGACTACCTCGTCGAGGTGTTTTGGCGACAAATCGATCCCACCGACGACGGGGGTCAGTTCGCCGACCGCGGCAAACAGTATCGGACAGCGATCTTCGTCCAGAGCCCCGCAGAGAAGAAGGTCGCAGAAGCCTCGAAAGCGGACCTTCGCAAGAGTGGGGTGTTCAAGAAGCCGATTGTGACGCAGATTGTCGAAGCCGGCCCCTTCTACGCGGCCGAGGACTATCACCAGGACTACTACAAGAAGAACCCTTCCCACTACAAACGGTACCGACGCGGTTCGGGCCGCGAGGCGTTCCTCGAAAACACCTGGGCGGGCAACCCGTTGCCGCCCCCGAAAGAGCCACAAGCCACGCAGTCCACCACCAAGAAGAAATCCATGTCTGACAAGAGCAACCACTACGAGAAGCCGCCGCAGGTAGAGCTCAAGAAGGAGCTCACACCGCTTCAGTACACCGTCACACAGGAGGAAGGGACCGAGCCTCCGTTCAGAAACGCGTACTGGGACAACAAACGCGAGGGGATCTACGTCGACGTCGTGAGCGGAGAGCCGCTCTTTAGCTCGGCCGACAAGTACGCCAGCGGGACGGGTTGGCCAAGCTTCTCGAGGCCACTCGAATCCGAAAACCTCACGCGCGACACCGACTACAAACTCGGCATGCCGCGTACCGAAGTACGTAGCAAACACGCAGACAGCCACCTTGGCCATGTCTTCGAAGACGGGCCGGCGCCGACGGGGCTCCGATACTGCATCAACAGCGCTTCGCTTCGCTTCATCGCGAAAGAAGACCTCGAAAAAGAAGGGTACGGCCAGTACACGGCCCTCTTCGACAAGACCGCGGCCGAGTAGTGGGCCTACGCCGCTGGCTCAAGCCGAGGGTTCAAGATCTGGTCATGTCATCGATGGCCAAGCTTCGGCCGTCTGTGGTGGAGCGGGCGCACGGCGACGTCTTGGAAGTCGGATTCGGCACGGGGCTGAATCTCGAACACTACAGCTCTAGGGTTGATCGGGTTTCGGGGCTCGACCCGATGGACACGACCGGGGTGCGCACGATCGACCAGCGCGTGGAGCAAGCGCCCTTTCCCGTCGAACGAGTCAGGCTTCGAGCAGATGGCACACTCCCCTTCGACACCGATCGTTTCGACTGCGTCGTGACGACCTGGACGCTCTGCTCGATCCCAGACGCGGACACAGCACTTCAAGAAATGCGCAGGGTCCTCAAGCCTGGCGGCGAGTATCTGTTCCTCGAACACGGGCGGAGCCGCGAGGCACGCATCCACGACTGGCAGGATCGCGTCAACCCCGCGTGGCGGCGCTTTGCCGATGGATGCAACATCAACCGCCAGATCGACGAGATTGTCGGGCGCAATGGTTTCGAGTTGGCATCCCTCGAGGAGTTCCTCGGCAAGGGGCCAAGGCTTCTGTCGACGATGTACCGAGGAGTCGGCCTCAAGAACTAAAGGGGAACTTACCCCTTCGGAAGGCCGAGGGCGCGCTCTGCGATCAAGTTCATTAAGAGGTTATTGAAGACGTAGACCGTGCTTTCGCGGAGCTTGCGCTCGATATGATAGTCCCCAGCCAACCCCCATCCGCCGAACGTGGTGAGCGCGGCGCGCGCGGTCTCCCACGCGGCCTCGGACGCGAGCACTTTGGCGAGGGCGGAACGTGGATCGGCGCGATCGCCGCTCTCGATGAGCCGTAGCGCATCCCAACGCATGAGGTCCGCCGCCTCGACTTTCGCGTACGACTGAACGAGAGGGTACTGGATCCCTTGGTGTTCGCCGATGAGGCGGGCGTGGGTCTTGCGAGTCTTGGCGTACTCGATACTGCGATCGAGCAAGAAGCGGGCATTGCCGATCGATTCGGAAGCCGCGAGGACGCGCCGGATCGCGAAGCCCTTCATCAGACACGCAAGTCCCTCACCAACGGGACCGAGTCGCGCCGAGTCGGGCAGCCGCAGCGAGTCGATGAACAGGGTGGCGGTCATGCGATTGGCAACCAGTTCGATCGGATGCGTCGTGACGCTCTCTCCGGCTTCATCGAGATCGACCAAGAACAGCGTTGTGCCTTGTTCAGCGCGCGCGAGCAGGATCATGATGCGAGTCTCAGCGGCGAACGAGATGAGCACCTTCTGGGCATTGACGATCCACCCCTCGCCGTCCCGCACCGCCGTGCTCTCGAGCTCGCTCATGTTGGCACCGCTGTCAGGTTCTGTGGCTGCAACGGCCAGGAAGCGAATCGAGCCGTCGGCGACACCAGGGAGATAGCGTTGCTTCTGCTCTTCGGTACCGTGGAGCACCAAGGTGCGGCAGATCGACATCTGGGCGTTCACGCAGGCTGCGTCCCCACCGGCGCGGTTGATCTCCTCGACGAGAACGCTTGCGACGACGGCTCCCGCGTCGGCGCCACCGTAGGCCTCAGGGATGAACGTCCCGAAATATCCCGCGGCGCCGACGACGTCGAAGAACTCCGCGGGGAACTCCTTCTTCGCGTCCTGACTGCGCCAGTACTCAGGATCGAATCGGACGAGTGTCGAGCGCAGGGCGCTGCGGACCTCACTGGCAGTGTCTGAGAATCGATCGGCGCTCATCCCACTCAGCTTGGCATCCGTGGCCAGCAGGCTCAACGAATTGGTGCTGTGGCCGAAGTGGAAGCCCCGAGCTGCCCGCGGAGGGCGGCATAGACCTCTGGGTGGTTTGCGAGGTGGATGTGACTCATCCCGTGAACCACCGCGCCCCTACGAAACGGAATTCGGCGGGATGGCTCGGGATGATGGCCGGACGCACTCGGCACCCGCACCAGCAGGTCACCAAGCACCTCTCCCATGGGATGCTCTGGGTCGCGCGAGATGGTCGCCGCCACGAAATAGTACCCCACGCCGTCGACCAGTGGGATGTTTTGCCGGGCATCCCCGAATACGGCGTCTGCGTCGCGACCCAACCATTCTTCATCCCTGGTGTAGCCGTACCGAAGATCCTTGATGCCAGCGCTTCGACCCGTCAGAAGCTCCGCGGGGACCTGCGCACCCGCGGCGTCGACCTTCCGCAAGAGGCCCGCGAGGGTGTTGACCGCTTTCTCGAGGGGTGCCCCGAGGTGCGGTGAGCCGATGCACGCGACGTGCCGAAGCAGCCTCGCCCAAGGCTCGTCGTTCTCCGTTGCGTAGTGCGCTGCACTGCGTGTCACCAGTCCGCCCATACTGTGCCCCACCAGCGCGATCTCCTCGATTGGGACCGGGTAGATGTCGAGCAGCTCCGTCAGGGTGGTGGCCAACTGGCGACCGTTCTCCGAAATGTGCCGCCCGGTGTTGTAGCGAAGGTAGATCGGCGTGTATCCAAGATCGGCCTCGAGGCGGGAGCCGAACGTCACGTTCGGGGCGCCATAGTGTTCGTGCGAGTCGAGGCTCCAAAGCCACTCGGTCGACGCCAGGCCGTGTACAAAGACGCAAACCTTGCCGGTCGGCTGCGGATACGCCTCGGCGAATGCCTCCCCAGTCAGGGGAAGGCGCCGCCCTTGGTGGCGAAATCCCATACCGAGATCGAGGTGACTCTCGCGCCGACTCAGGTAGTCGCCCCAAAGGCCATTGATCGAGGCCTCGGCGAAGTCGGCGACCCAACTTGGGCTTCCCGCCGCCGTCGAGTCGAGCGGGGTCGAACGCCCGATCTCACCCTCGGACTCGGTAACGCGGACTTCGGCCAAATCGATCGCCACCTCCGTTCCCGCCCGAACCATCCCGTTGATCACGCGCACGGACTCGAAGACGCCCCCAGAAATCGCACGTTGCGCGGCGGTCACGATAGCCGCCGCACTTTTTGCGGGCTCGATTGGAGCGAAGCGTCGCGTCGTCCGTTCAACGACCGCATCATGGGTACGCTCGACCAGGTTGGTTGTCTCTTCAACCACATCGAACACCAGGCCCATGAAACCACGAACACGACGCATGAGGCGAGAGTAGCAGAGAACAAAACCAGGGCTCGGGTGTTGCGTATGCAGGGGCCCGCTTCTCGATGCCCGTCCGCTAGTGCGCCTTCATGAGTCCGCGCAAATTACGAGAGGCGGGCCCCGCTTACTTCACCCGCAAGGCCATCGTGACTCCGTTGGGATGACGCGGCGGAGCGGTGTGCTAGTTGGAGTCGCGTGAACCAAACACTCTCTGTGGTTGCTCTCGTCATCGGCTCGCTGTTGTTCGCAGCGTGTCAGCGCAAAGGACCAGAGCCAAAGGAAAACACCGCTGCCGCGCCCGAGGCGCCTGCACCAGCCGCCGACCCGCACGCGGGCCTGGGGCTCACGCCGGAGCAACAAGAAGCGGTCGACAAGATTCCGCGGCCCGAGCCCGACGCGAGTGGCAAGATCGATCTCGGCGCGATGACGGTCCAGGTTCCAGAAGGTTGGCAGTTCGTCAAGGCGCGTGCGTTGATGCGCCGCGCGCAGTTCCTCGTGCCCTCACCCAAGGGCGACGCCGAAATGATCGTGTTCTTCATGGGCACGGCGGGCGCCGGATCTGTGAACGCGAACGTCGAACGCTGGATCGGGCAGTTCACACAGCCCGACGGTACGCGCGTCGTCGATGTGAAGCCCGAGGAGAAGAAGGTCGCCGGTTTCGATGTGACTCAACTCGAAGTGGCGGGAGACTACAGCGGCATGTTGCCCCAGGGCGACCCGGACGTTACCGAGACCGACCAACGGCTCCTTGCCGCGATCGTGAGCACGCCCCAGGGGCCCTACTACATCAAGCTACTCGGCCCAGACACCGTTGTGGCGAAAAACAAGGCAGCGTTCGAGGGAATGCTCGCGTCGATGAAGCCGACGGCCAAGAAGCCCCCCACGAAACCAACCGACTAGACGTCTCGCTCGAGAATCATGGCTTGGGCCATCGCGCCCGCTGCGCAGATGCTGATCAGACCGTAGCGCGCGTTGCGGCGCTTCATCTCGTTGGCCAGCGTGGTGGCGATTCGTACGCCGGTCGCCGAGAAAGGATGCCCGACCGCGATCGAACTCCCGAGCTGATTGAGCTTGCTGTGGTCCACCTTGCCGATCGCATTGCGCTTCCAGCCCTGTTCCCAAGCCGCAATGTTGCTGAGGACCTGGCCGGCGAACGCCTCGTGCATCTCGATGAGGTCCATGTCGTCGAGAGCGAGGCCTGTCTCTTCGAGGAGATCGGGCACGGCGATCCCCGGGCCCATCAGCAGCCCGTCACCCGGATCAATTGCGACCTTCTTGTAGCCGCGGATGAACGCGAGTGGCTCGCGGCCTTCCCTTCGCGCGCGGTCTTCACTCATCAACGCGATCGCCGCTGCACCGTCGGTAAGCGGACTCGAATTTCCAGCGGTGAGGGTCCCCGCCGGTGAGCGGTCGAACACGGGATTGAGTGAAGCGAGCTTCTCGAGCGAGGTATCCGGCCTGAAAATCGTGTCTTGATCGATGCCGTCGAGGGGAATGATCTCGTCTTTGAGGCGTCCGTCGGCAGTGGCCGCCGCCGCATTCTGGTGGCTTGCGAGCGTGAGTTCGTCTTGGGGCTCCCGCTCGATTTTCCATTCTTTGACGGTGATCTCGGTGTGCTCTCCCATCGAAAGGCCCGTGGAAGGCTCGACGACGCCGGGGGCATTGGGCTTCAGGTCGCGGGGACGCAACGTTGCGATGAGCTCCAAGCGGTCCTTGAGGGTGCGTGCGTTCGAAAGGTCCACGAATACTCGACTCGCTTCCGGTGAAAAGAGCACGGCAGGGTTTGACATGGACTCGACGCCGCCCGCGATGCCGATCTCCGCTCGACCGGCGACGATGCTATCGGAGATCGCCATCATGGCGGTGGTGCCGGTGATGCAGTTGTCGGTGACCGTCCACGCTGGGGTGCTGGTGGGAAGCTGACTCGCGAACGCGACCTCGCGTGCGAATTGTGGACGCCGCGGATCGAGAACGACGATGCCATAGACCATCTCATCGATCGATTTGGGCTCGAGCGCGTGCTTATCGAGGAGGCCGTCGACCGCGTGCCGCGCGAGATCGAGCGCGGAGTACGCCTTGAGTTTCGTGCCAGCCTTGGCAAAGGGCGTGCGCGCGCCCGCGACGATCGCAACACGACGGCGAGAGTTGGCCATGGTTCACCTCCAGGCAGGATTCCTAGGTTGCGCGTCGGGCAGCCGCAAGGGGGTCCACCTCATCGGCGTCGGCGCCGTGGGCGCTTGCGGGGTCCGGACGGCCCTCCGAGATAGCGATCTTCGGCGATCCCATAGGAATCCAGGATGCGCTCCGCCGCGTCGCGCGCCGCCTGCGTGCGGATGGCGAGAACGTAGTCACCGCTGACCACGATCCGAACGAAGCGATCGCGCGTGGAGTCCAGAATCTTCGCAACGTGATCGAGATCGCGCGGTATGACGCCGTTGATCGTCGAAACGATTTCACCTCCCCATTCTTGATAGCCTCGGTTGACGCGATCGGGAAGGACCTGCTGAAGCAAGATGATCTCTTGGCGATCTTTCGTCACCACGTTTTCGAGAGTCGCAAAGACATCCGAGTCTTCGTACACCAGACTGGGTTCGTCTAGGAGTTCCTCGTTGAGCGGTTGAAACACGAGGCCGCCGAAGATCACGTACCGCGGCCGCTCGGTCTTTCGACGGCCAGGAACGAGCATCTGGTGCGGAGTCAAGACGATGCTTCGCGTCAGGGTCTTCCCGTCGCGAAGGATCGAGACCGACACCGGCTCGCCGATCTGTTTCGACTGCAGGGCGTACTGGTACCCGACCCGCCCGATGCCCTGCCATTCAATCGTCAGATCATCGGCGACCGGTTTGCCATCGATCGCCAGCAGCACATCGCCCTGAAGAATCTTCTGAAAGGCGGGGCCACCGTAATCGACCTGGATGACGAGCCCTCCGGTACGTGGGGCATCCATGCCGACAGAGGCGCGAAGGGCCTCGCTCTTCATCTGTTGCAAGCCGAGCCCTAGTGAAGGAAACCCGTCGTACTTGCCATCACCGACGTCGGTAAGAAAGTGTGAAACCACGGGTGCCGGTATCATGTAGCCAACGTTTTCCGCGCCTGCGGCACCATAGGTCTGCATCGCGATCCCCGCGATTGCCCCGGCGCTGATGATCGGGCCGCCGCTGTTGCCTGAATTGATTGCAGCATCGATCTGGACGGAAAGAAGCTCCCTCGCCGACTGCGCATAGACCGCGATTTCGATCCGCGAGACGATTCCCGAAGTGATTGAGAGTGTGGAACCCCCGACCGGAAATCCGTAGACGTCTACCTTTTGCAAGAGCTGAGGCATCGAGCCGATCGGCACAGGCCGCGCGCCTCTGAAGAACGCGGCGTCATCGACCTCGAGCAGGGCCAGATCGGCATCATGACTGATGAACGCGACGCGGGCCGTGTACGCGCGCGATTCGTCCGCGCGCTTGACCTCGATGGCAACGGCATACTCGACCACATGTGCATTGGTCAGCACACGATTGCCCTCGATGATCACGCCTGAGCCACCGAAAGGTTCGACGCCTTCTGTTCGCCAAGGGGCAGTGGGATCGGCTGCATCGGCGATCAGTCGGATCTCCACCACACTCCCGGCGACGTCGAAGACTTCGGCGTCGTCTGCGGTCGCGGACGACGAGACCGCGCACAAGAGTAGTGTGAGAACGAAAGCGCGCACGAATCTACTTCTCACGGTTCGGAAACTGGGACATCGTCGCGTAGACACGCGAATCGTGCGCGGGCACGATCACGAGATCCGGGTTCGCCTCTTGGATCTTGTGCAGGAACACGAGTTGGTCCCGCACCATCGCGGGGTCGTCGTCTGCCATCGTACGCGCGAGAAAAGGCTTCTCGGCGGGCCACTCGACGCCTTCCTTGGCCCACGCCGTGTCCCCGATGAAGAGGTACCGCTTCCCAGATGCGAGGTTGACCAGCACCGCGATCGATCCGGGCGTGTGCCCGACGAGCGGTAGCAAGATGACACTCCCATCGCCGAAGTAGTCCTTGCTCCACGGAAAAGGGCCATACGCGCCATCGGTGAATTGGTGGGTGCGGATGCGAAGGTTCGCCTGAGGCTGGAGTTCGCGGAACAGCTTCCCGGCCGTTTCGTCCTGCCAAAGGAACTGGAGTTCCTCGTCGGTCAGCCAAACCGGAACTCGATCGCCGAAGTCCGCGAGCCCGCTGATGTGGTCCCAGTGACCGTGCGTGAGCCAGATCCCGCTCAAACGGCGTGGTGGGAGACCTCCCGCTTCGAGTGCATCGACCGTCGGCTGAAGGAGATTGAGGTTCGTGACTGCTCGGAGAAGAAGCGGTGTGGTGCCGAGATGCGATTCGATGTCGCGTCCCGCGCCAGCATCGACCAAGAACTTTCCTCGAGGGTGTTCGATCAAAACGGCTGCCACACTGCTCGTGTACTCGTTCGAGAGCGCGCCCCCACGCACACTGAAGGCCTCGAGGCTGGTCATTTCGGCCGTTGGGATGACCGACACGGCGAGGCCTTCGATGGCGGGCGCCGCGGGCAATGGAATCCCTGGCGCCTCCGACACCCGCAACGGGCGCTTCACGAGGCTCCATGCGAAGGCGGCAACAAGCGCCAAGAGGCCCAGCAACACGATTCGACTCCGGCTCAGGGCCTTGGCGCTCATGGCGGGAACTTAACACGAGAACCGGGTCCGGCAGCAAGGCTAGGCCGAGAGTTCGTCGAGGGGCATCTCGCAGGTGTCTCGCAGCCTACACCCCCCGCACTCCGCACCGCGCCAGATGCGGTCGTAGCGGTCTTGAATCTGGTCGATCGTTTGCTCATCGGAGGTGACGATCCCCATCTCGAAGTTGCGACGGCCATCGCCTTTGGCGCCGAGACCCGCGCCTGTCCAGTTGGCACTTCCGAGATAGGCCATCCGGGCGTCGATGACGACTGTCTTGAGATGGACACGAGGACAGGTACGCATCTCGATCCCGCCTTCGACGAGCTCGGGTTGTGCATCGAAACTCCGACGGAACGCCCGTGACGGAAAGCCCGCGTGCAGAAGCCGGACCTCAACACCACGAGACGCCAAACGCGCCAGCGACCGGAGTACGGAGTCGTAGTTGCCACGTCGCGTCCGTCGTCTCCCGGGGACGACCCTTGGGTCCTCGACCATCACATCTTTGAGATTTGCCGTCGCGATCCACACGCTGCGTTCCGCCTCCAAGACCTCGCGCATGACGTGGTCGTAGTGCTCTCGATCCTCGATGAGCCGAAGCGATACACTGCGATTCGAGGGGCTGAGCATCCGACGAGGATATGCGCCCACACCGGGCGAACCCAAATTCGCAGAGGGACGATGCAGGAATGGTGCGTTTCCGGGGACGTGGCGGCGTGGTAGGAGGGGCAGATGTCATACGTCGAGACTGACGAACAACAGATGCTCCGCAAGCAGGTCGCCGAACTCGGACGAAGCTACGGGCGCAAGTACTACATGGAGAAGTCCAAAGCAGGTGAGCCCCCAAAGGAACTCTGGGCGGACATCGCGCGTCATGGGTTCGTCGGCGTCAACACCGCAGAGGAGTACGGCGGTGGCGGGCTGGGCATCTACGAACTTCAGGTCGTGTGTGAGGAGCTTGCGGCGGCCGGCTGCCCTCTCCTTCTACTTCTCGTCTCCCCGGCGATCTGCGCGACGGTGATCGGGCGATTCGGAACGGATGCGCAGAAGCAAGACTGGCTTCCGAGCCTCGCGTCGGGAGACAAGCTGATGGCCTTCGCAATCACGGAGCCGGACGCAGGCTCAAACTCACATCGCATCGCGACCGAAGCGACGAAGGACGGAAGCGATTGGATACTGTCCGGAACGAAGTACTACATCTCCGGAGCGGACTCCGCCGATGCAATCTTGGTCGTCGCGCGTACGGGCGGTGCCGATGACGGCCGCGGGCGGCTCTCGCTATTCATCGTCGACGCAGACTCGGCGGGCCTCGACAAGACCGTGATCCCGATGCAGATCCCAGCGGCGGATCGGCAATTCACGCTCTTCTTCGACAAGGTGCGCGTCCCCGGTGACCGCCTGATCGGCAACGAAGGCCAGGGGCTCGCCCAAGTATTCACCGGCTTGAACCCGGAGCGAATCCTCGGCGCATCGTTGGCCAACGGTGCGGCGCGCTACGCGATCCAGACCGCGGCCGAATATGCCAAAGAGCGTGCCGTCTGGGGTGCACCGATCGGCTCGCACCAGGGCATCGCGCACCCCATGGCACAGGCCAAAATCGAAGTCGAACTCGCTCGATTGATGACCCACAAAGCAGCCTGGCTTTTCGACGCGGGCAAGGATGCTGGCGAGGCCGCCAACATGGCGAAGTACGCGGCTGCCGAGGCTGCGCTGAGCGCAATCGACAGTGCGATTCAGACGCATGGAGGCAACGGCATGTCCGAGGAGTACGGGATCGCCCAGCTTTGGGGCCTCGCGCGGACGATGCGCATCGCGCCAGTGAGCCGTGAGATGATTCTCAATTTCATCGCCCAGCACTCTCTCGGCCTACCCAAATCATACTGACCGACGGACCCACAATATGAAGATCGATACGTTCACCAACGAGACCAACTGGAAGGCGCTCGAACGACAGGCACGTCGCGCCGACGCCATCGGCTTCGATGGGGTTGCGATTCCGGAGATCACCGGAGACCCATTCATTCACGCCGCCATCGTCGCCAATGCGAGTGAACGGGTGTCGGCCCGCACCGCGATCGCCGTCGCCTTCCCGCGAAGCCCGATGGTGGTGGCAAGTCAGAGCTGGGCGATCCACGTCAACTCGGGCGGTCGCTTTGCCGTCGGTCTGGGCACCCAAGTCAAAGGACACAACGAGCGTCGCTTCAGTACGCCATGGACAGCTCCGCGCAGCCGAATGGTCGAGTACGTGAAGGCCCTCCGCGCAATATGGCGATGCTGGGAGCTCGGGGAACGACTCGATGTGCAAGGAGACCACTATCAGTTCAGCTTGATGACACCTGAATTCACCCCCCCGAAATCAGGCCTGCCGATGGTGCCGGTGTACCTTGCTGCCGTACGACCCAAGATGTTGGAGTCAGCCGCAAGTGTCGCCGACGGCCTTCGTCTTCATGGGTTCTGCACGACTCGCTATTTGAAGGAAGTCGTGATGCCCGCGGTCGAGCGAGGGCTCGAGTCGAGCGGTCGGTCCCGGAGTGAAATCGATATCTGCGGAGGCGGCTTCATCATGACGGGCGCCGACGAGGAGACTGTCGCCAAGAACCGGGAGTGGGTTCGGTATCGGATCGCGTTCTATGGATCGACGCGGACCTACGGTCCGGTGATGGCGCTTCATGGGTGGGACGACCTCGCGGCGAAGCTTCACGAGATGTCGAAGACCGGAAAGTGGAAGCAGATGGCCGCAGAAGTTCCGGACGACGTGGTCGACGAGTTCGGCGTCTTCGTTCCCTACGAACAACTTCCAAAGGCGATCGAAGAAAGATTCGGCGGGATCTCTGACACGGTCGAGTTCGGCTTTGAGGAGCAAACCGACGTCGATTTCGCGCGCGACATTGTCTCCCAGGTGCAATCGATCCCATCTCGATACACCGGGCCTCACCCCCATTTCGGCTAGCCAGAACCGGGCCGTTCGACCATTCGAGAACAGACTTCCCGCAGAAGCGCAAGGCGCCAGCACCTTGACGACTTGACCGATCGGTCTAGACAGGACGCATGGTGCAGGCTGGGACCCGAGAACGACTCCTCGACGCCGCGGCTGCACTCTTTCACGCCCGCGGATACACCGCCGTGGGCGTCCAGGAGGTCTGCCAAGTGGCCGAGGCGAACAAGGGCAGCTTCTACCACTTCTTCGACTCCAAGGAGTCGTTGATGGTCTCCGTGATCCTCGAACGTCGCCAAATGCCCCCCATGTTTGCCGATGGGATCCCCCTGGAGTTGCGCCCGACAGAGCTTCTGATCCTGATGTACGACGCGATGAGCGCGGAGGTCACGATGCAGCACCGCCGTGGCGGTCATGTGATCGGGTGTCCAATCGGCAGCATGGCCGCGGAGATGGCCGCACAAAGTGAGCCTCTCCGAGATGCGACCGAGACCGCACTACAGCGGATGATCGACACCGGCGCCGAAGTCGTGAAGAAGGCGATCGCCGAGGGGGAACTCGGAGCGGAAGAGGACCCACGAGCAACCGCGTGCCGACTCGTCGCCTACCTGCAGGGCGCGACCCTGTTGGCGAAAGCGAAGAACGACCCCAGTGTCCTGGTCGAGCTCAAGCCTGGCTATTTACAACTTCTCGGTATCGACCCCCACGTAACGCCACGAAAGAGGTCGTCATGATCGAACCGAACCGGCCGGCCAACGGACACTGGGTCACGGCCTACATCAGTTTTCTCTTCCGGTGGAAGTGGCTCGTGTTGCTCGGCACCCTCGCGGTCGCGTCCCTCGCCGCGAGCGGCCTACAGTTCATCGAGTTCAAGAACGACTACCAGTACTTCTTTCGAGAAGACAATCCACAGCTTCGTGCGTTTGAAGATCTGCAAGAGATCTATACCAAGAACGACAACATTCTGATCGTCGTCGAACCAAAGTCGGGAAGCGTCTTCGAGCCCCAGACGCTGGAAGCCGTCGGTGCGATCACCGAACGCGCGTGGCAGTTGCCTTTCGCGACGCGGGTCGATTCGATCACGAATTTCCAATACTCGCACGCCGAGGAAGACGATTTGATCGTCGACGACCTGGTCGATGCCGAACGCCAATATTCCGCGGACGAACGCAGTGCGCTCCGTGATATCGCGCTGGCCGAACCACTACTCAGGCGACGATTGATCTCGCAAGACGCTGACGTGACGGCGATCTACGTCCGCCACACGTTGCCCCGCAAGAACTCCGACGAAGCGACGAAGGCCGCACTCGCGGTGCGCGCACTCGCCGCTGACATCGAGAAGGAGTTTCCCGGGCACGAAGTGTACCTCACGGGAAGCGTGATGCTCTCGAACTCCTTCTTCGAAGCGTCGGTCCAGGACCTCTCGACGCTGGTACCCCTGATGTACCTCGTGATCCTTCTCACGGCCCTGATTTTCCTTCGTTCCCTCTGGGGCATGGTCGTGACCGTCATCGTCATCATGCTGTCGTCGGCGACGGCGATGGGCATCTCGGGTTGGCTCGGCATCCCGATCACACCGCCCAGTTCAGGTGCGCCAACGGTGATCATGACGCTCGCCGTCGCCGACAGCATCCACCTCTTGGTGAGTTTCTTCCAGGCCATGCGGAAGGGCTTGACCAAGCGGGAAGCGATGACGGACAGCATGCGCGTCAACCTAGGGCCCGTGTTTCTCACGAGCTTGACCACCGCCATCGGGCTCCTCGCGCTGAACCTGAGTGACGTACGACCCTTCAACGACCTCGGGAACATCTCCACGATAGGAGTCATCGCGGCGTATGTGTACACCATGGTCTTGCTGCCGCCGCTGGTCGCGATTTTGCCGTTCCGCGCCCGCATGAAGCCCGCCACCCAGACCTCGGGCGCGGTAGTCGGGCTCGGCGAGTTCGTGATCCGAAGGCGCAAGGCACTCCTATGGGTTGGAACGATCGCAGTCGTCTTTCTCGGGGCGATGGCGACGAGAAACGAGCTCAACGACGAGTTTGTGAAGTATTTCGACGAGAGCTTCGCGTTTCGCGTCGACACCGACTTTGCGAGCGAACGGCTGTCGGGGATCTACACGATGGAGTTTTCACTCGACTCCGGCGAAGAGGGCGGAATCGCGAACCCGGAGTTCCTCGTGAACGTGGATGCATTCGCGCAATGGCTTCGGTCGCAGCCCGACGTCGACCATGTCTTCACGCTGAGCGATACCTTCAAACGGCTGAACAAGAACATGCACGCGGACGAGGCGCAGTGGTATGCGCTTCCGGACAAGCGCGATCTCGCCGCCCAATACTTGCTTCTCTACGAGATGTCGCTGCCGTACGGCCTCGACCTGAATGACACCATCAACATCGAGAAGTCATCGACGCGAATGATCGTCACGTGCCGCAACGTGTCCGCGGTGCGAATGCGGGAGATTCAGGCGCAAGCGGAGCTTTGGCTACGAGAGAACACACCCGAATATATGTGGACCGTGCCGGCGTCGACCAACTTGATGTTCGCGCACATTTCCGAGCGCAACATCAAGAGCTCGCTTCTCGGTTCGTTCATCGCGCTCGGGCTCATCGCGATTATCTTGGCGATCGCGTTTCGAAGCCTGAAGTTCGGTGCCATCAGCATTTTGCCCAACCTGTTTCCTGCACTGATGGCTTTCGGCATTTGGGGTCTTACCGCGGGTCAGATCGACGTCGGTAACGCGATCGTCACGACGATGGCGCTCGGGATCATCGTGGACGACAGCGTCCACTTCCTGAGCAAGTACCTGCGGGCTCGGCGCGAGTCCGGGATGGACTCCCATGAGGCCGTTCGATACGCGTTCTCGACGGTCGGCTCGGCGCTGGTGGTCACCTCTTTCGTATTGGTGTCAGGTTTCGCCGTGCTCTCGTTGTCGCCCTTCGGCCTCAATGCCGGCATGGGGCTTCTCACCGCGATCGTACTGCTCGTCGCCCTCGTCGCCGATCTCCTCTTCCTTCCGCCCTTGTTGATGATGATCGACGGGGCCCCCCGGTTGCCCACTGAATCTGCATTGGTCTCGCCCTCCGAGGCCCCCGCCCAATGAGGGCAAGGAGAAACAACATGCTGCGCTCCCTCGCTCTATTCCTCACGACGACGCTCGTCCCGACCCTCGCGTTCGCGGGGCCCGCCGAAGACAAGGGCCTCGAGATCGCCGTCGAAGCCGACCGCCGCGACACCGGATTCTCAGATACGACCGCCGACATGGTGATGATTCTTCGCAACCAGCGCGGCCAAGAGAGCAAGCGAGAGCTCGAAATCCGAACGCTCGAAGTCAAAGGTGACGGCGACAAGTCGATGACGGTGTTTCACAACCCACGTGATGTACGTGGGACCGCTCTGCTCACCTATTCGCACGGCGTCAAACCCGATGACCAATGGCTCTACCTGCCCGCGCTGAGACGCGTGAAGCGAATCGCATCGAACAACAAATCAGGCCCCTTCATGGGCTCGGAGTTCGCCTACGAGGATCTCTCTTCGCAAGAGGTAGACAAGTACAAGTACCGATACCTCAAGGACGACCAGGTGGACGGTGTGGCGTGCTTCCTCATCGAACGGTACCCAGTCGACAAGGACTCCGGGTATACCAAGCAGCAGGTCTGGATCGACAAGGAGGAGTACCGCGTCCGCAAGATCGACTACTACGATCGAAAAGCCCAGCTGCTGAAGACCTTCACACCGAGCGGCTATCAAGAGTACCTCGGCAAGTACTGGCGCGCGGACAAGATGATGATGATCAACCACCAGAACGGCAAGAGCACCGAACTCATTTGGACGAACTACAAGTTCAAGAACGGACTCAAAGACGGAGACTTCACGCGCACACGTTTGACCCAGGTGCTCTAGGCGCGAGCGGGTTCTTCTGGAGTCTCATGGATTGGTTGTTTCGGTTCGGGGTGACAGGGGCCTTGGCAGCGTTGCTGTGCGCCGGAAACGTGACGCGCGCGCAAGAAGGGGCCGTTGATCAGGAGGTCCGTGAGATTCAGGAGCCTGCTCCCGAGGGCGTCGAACTCGACCTGACCAACCCCGACGTGACCGAAGCCGACGTGGAATGGAAGGACAGCCCCGACGGCGGTCGACAAGACGACGCCGGGCTTCCTGACGAGGACGTCGCAGAGTCAGAGAGCCAACACGAAGAAGAGCCGCGCGAAACGTTCGGTGATCGTTTTCGTCGCGGTGAGCTGTTCGGTGTCTTCGACGTGCAAGGGCGTTTCTTTCCACAGAGCGCAGCGCCTCAGAACGGGAACCCGCCAGCCAACAACTATTGGTTCAACGGATCGATTGCCTGGGAGCCTGGGTTCTTCATGCACATCACCGACAACATGAACTTCGAGCTCATCTTGTTCGGCCGCGTCGACCAGCACGACCGCAATCGCACTCACGGCGACATTCGCGAGGCATTCTTCGAGTTGTTCTTCGACGAATGGAGCGTCGGCTTCGGCGTGCACAAGGTGTTCTGGGGGGTGACGGAATCGAAACACCTCGTAGACATCATCAACCAGACCGATCTCGTGGAAGACTTCGACGCCGACATCAAACTCGGCCAGGCAATGGTCACGTCGTCGTACACGAACGACAAGGCGGGGATCTTCAGCCTCTACGTCATGAGCTGGGCACGGCCCCTGGTATTCCCATCCCTCGAGGGGCGTCCCACGTTACCAATCCCCGTCGAGAACGGCGACCGCGAGTACGAGTCGAACCTCAAGCAAGGGCAAATCGACGCGGCGTTTCGCTGGTCCCATTCGATGGGAGGGTTCGACTGGGGCCTCAGCTACTTCTTTGGGACGGCGCGAGACCCCCAGCTGTTCGCAGAACTCGATGCCACCGGAGCGCCGATTGCGTTGCTTCCGTTCTACGCGCTCATTCACCAAGGTGGGCTCGACGCCCAGTACACCATTGCGAGCTGGCTATGGAAGGTCGAGGCGATCGTGCGCGGTGGTCAAGGGCCGACGTTCGGAGCGGTCACCGGAGGGTTCGAATACACCTTCTATCAGGCGCGAGGCAGCATCGTCGATATTGGGCTCATCCTCGAGTACAACTACGACGGCCGGGACAACAACACGTTCATCGTGTTCGAACGAGACTTCTTTACCGGCGTCCGCCTCACGTTGAGCGATCCCGGAAGCACAGAGTTCCTCGTGGGGACCTTCATCGACACGAAAGACGGCTCAGTCTTCATCGGGGCAGAGGCCGCACGGCGATTCGGTGACCACTGGAAGATCTTGCTCGAGGGGCGTGGCTACGTTCCGCAGGCGGACAACATCATTCGCGTGTTTCAGCAGGACGCGGTCGTGCAGATCGATCTCGAGTTTCGATACTAGCGCCCCTGTCGTCGATTCGTGGTCCGCCTCACAACTTTCCAGAACCGCCATCAGCATTCGTGAGGCAGCGCACGGGCCGGGCAATCGGCGCGAAACGCGCGAGCAGGGGCGGACGCGATTTGCAAAACTCTGGGAGAAGGCGGGAAGCAAGCATGCAGGAACCGACGAGGCACGACTCCCTGACAGCACAGTTGCAGGAGCTCGACAGCCTGCAAGAAGCGCGGGTGCGCGAGCAGGAAGAGGCCCGGATCAGGGCGGCTGAAGAAGCTCGACGGCGCGAGGACGAGGCGGCGAGACTCAAGCGCGAGTACGAAGCTGAGCAACAACGCCAGGAAGAAGAATTGCGGCTCCGCGAGGAACGCGCTCGTACGGAGCAAGAAGAGCGTCGGGCTCGCGAAGAGGAAGAAAGTCAACTCCGGTTGCAGCTCGAGGCGGAGCGACATGCGAAAGCTGCACAACAGCAACGCGAGCTCGAGCATCAACGAGAGATGGCAGCGATCAACGCCATCGAAAAGCGCAAAGTACGCAACAAGCGTCTGGTGGTCGGCGGCTTGGTCGCGATTCTTCTCGGTGCTGCAGGCGGGTACATGTTTGGGATCAGACCGGCGATCGAGCGGAAGAGCCTCGAAGCGGAGCAGGCTCGCCAAGCACACGAGCTAGCGCTCGGCGAGAAGGCACGCGCGCAGGAAGCGCTTGTCGACGCCCAGCGCCGTACGGACGAGGCAGTTCAAGACAAAGAACAACTCCAAGAACGAATTCAGGCACGCGACCAACGGCGCAAAGAGCGCGACGAGCGGGCGAGAGTGAGACCTGCGTCAGGCGCGAAGAAGAAGCCGAAAACGCAGGACTGCGCGCCCGACGATCCACTCTGCGGTTTGAAGCTGGACTAGGCCCGAGTTACGCGCCGCGCCGCGGCCGAAAACGGCTATCGCCGAATCGAACGATGTGATACCGAATTGTCGGATGTGGCATAGCTTCGTTCTTCGCATCCCGGCCACGCTCAGTGCTGGCCTCATCTTGACTGCGGCGCTCGCCGGTTGCGGCACTTCGTCTTCCCCCACGGGCGGTTCTGGGGGCACGGCCGGAACCGGGGGAACGGCAGGCGCTGGTGGTACTGCCGGAACCGGGGGCACGGCGGGCGCTGGTGGTACT
>JBATTM010000537.1:0-2828 GCA_049670545.1 Polyangiales bacterium | reverse complement strand
CGGCAGCATGGGCGACGAAATCGCCTACCTGCAAAGCGAGTTTCGAGACTTCGCCGCTGCCATCGACGAACGCTACCCGGACGCGGACCCCCGGTGGTCGCTCGTCGTCTACCGCGACGAGGGCGATGCCTACGTCGTCGAGCACGAAGACTTCACCGACGATGCACAAGCCTTCCGAGAGTCGCTCGCACGACGTGACGCCAATGGAGGAGGCGACTACCCCGAAGCCCCCGAACGAGCCTTCGAGCGCGCGAACCAACTCACATGGCGGAGCGCCAACAGCACCGCCAAGCTCGCGTTCTGGGTCGCCGACGCACCGCCTCACCCACAGAACTTGCACGCGTTCGCGGACTCCGCACGCGGCCTGAAAGACACCGGCGTCGCCATCTACCCCGTCGCCTCGAGTGGCGTCGACGAAAGCACCGAGTACTTCATGCGCGCCACCGCCCAGCTCACCGGCGGGCGCTACATCTTCATCACGAACGACTCGGGCATCGGCCTCGACCACAAAGAGCCCACCATCGACTGCTACTACGTCACGCTCCTCCGAGACGCCCTCCTCCGCGCCATCGACGCCGAGCTCCTCGGCACAGCGGAGCTACCCACCGAAGAACAAGTCATCCGCACGTTAGGCGAACCCGACGCAAACGGCGTGTGCCAACTGGAGAATGAAACGGCGCATGCGTTCTAAACGAGAACGCGTCGCCTGCGCACTTCGCCGCTCTCGGCGCCGCAAACACCAGGCCCACAAGCTCGGCGGCCTCCGCCCTAGTCGGTGGGAAGCCCGCGCGATAGTCTTCCGATGATGCGGTCGCTTCTTCTCTCAGTAGTACTGCTTGCGCTTGGCATGAGCGCCTGTTCGGACGACGCCGCGACCGTCTCCGACGATGAGCGCTGCGAAGACCTCGGAACGTGCGTCGACAGCGCCCGAGCCACGGTGTGCGGGGAGTCAGGCCTCGGCTTTCTGTTTCACTCGACTGGCGGCTCGTTCTTGTCGCTCTTTCAAGCGGAGTTGGGACATCGCTATGTCGCGGTGGATCCGAGCTGCCGTTTCTCCGTGTTCCAAATGGTGGGCTCAGGGATTGGAACGGCCTTCGAGGGCACCCTGACACCGGCGCAGGCTCGCGAGGTGGACGAGCTCTTGCAACTCGACCAATGGGAGGCCGCCGACTCGCAGGGTGGCCATTGCGCGGTGCCCGATGCGGGATCGCTGCGACTCGCCTGGGGTGAGCAGAGCACCTTCGTCTCGGGGGCCTGTGGCGGGCAGCCCGACGAACTCTGGCCCACACTCGGGCTAACTTTGGAGGCGCTCCCCGACTTGCTCCGTTCGTTCGGAGACCCCGCGGACGGCCCGATACGATACGCGCTCACCGAACTCGACCCTCGCGACACCCCAGACGAAGCGTCGGACACCGCGCCGCGCTGGCCGCTCGCGATCCCTGCATCCGTCGCGGCGATGAGAATCGAGGGCGACGACCTCGTAGGCTACGCAGACGTCCGGGTCGGGGTCGCGACCGACCAAGAAGCCGCAGCGCTCCGCGCGCTTCGAGCAAGCGTCTTGGACACGGCACGCTTCCCCGAAGCCATTCCAATCCGCGACGACGACGGCTCGCACTATCGACTCGAGCTCCGAGACGTCGTCCAGTTCGAGACCGCAGACGGGCTCCCGCTGGTTCCGTGGAACCCGAGCGCAAGCGACCAGGACTGAGACCACGCGTCGGGCGTCCCTCACACCCCCTTCGCAAACCCCTTATCAATCAGCTCCTGATTCAGATACCGCCCCTTCAAGAACGTCTTATCAATCCCCTGATTGTTAAACGCGTAAAACACATGCGCGACATACCGCCGATGAATGTCGTACTTGCGCGTATTCACCACCACCGTGCGCGCCACCGCCAGCTGCTCACGCACGAACCGCCGCCCCGCCTTCCCGTTGGCAGTATCCCGCGGCGGCGCATCGATCCGCGCCAGACGAACGGATTGACGACGAATGACCTCGAAGCCCAAGTCGATGTCGAGCAAGACCGTGTCGGCATCGATGACGTCGCGCACCTCGGCTTTGTAGAGGTAACTCGGGTCGGTCGGGCGCCGCAGCGTGACGGTCTCGCCACGCGGCGCATCCCGGTCTGCCTCATAGCGCTCCCCTTGAATGGCCGATTGAAGCCGCCGCACCGACAGCGTCTCCCTCGTCGCAAGCTCTTCGTAAAACCCCCGCTCGTCCGAATCCTGGAGCTGCATCAAGATCCGATAGTGCGCCCAGTGGAGCCCCTCCACGCGCGGCGGCCGTCGGTACGTCCGGTAGAACACCACGGTGCGCTGCAGTGTCCGTCGATGGATCTCCAAATCCTCCGATAGGTCCCCAAGAACCGCATTGTGGTACCCGGCACGCGTCTCGAGCTTCTCCTTCGCAATCCGCTTCCCAATCGCCCAGTAGCTCTCCACCAACGCCTGCGTCGCCGCCCGCTCCGCCTCCTCTTTCCCTTCCTGGATAATCTCGCGCAGGTCCGCCACGAGTCGACCGTAATCCCGTTTCGAAAGAAGCGAACTGGCAGCCATGGTAATTGCGACCCCTGGGGTCGAGATTACCATGCCACGTAAACCCACCCATGCAGGCAGGGGTTGAATCGGCAGATAGGCATGCCCAATTTGGCTGTTTGAACACCATAACACGCCATAATTGTCCTCAAAGTGACCCTAAACAGAACTAGTCCGTCATGCGCCACGACCACGATCGCCTGATTCGACTGGCCGATTCGACCGGCCGGGGTTGGCGGAATCGGCAGACGCGCTGGACTTCGGCCCGAGTCGTGTTCCTCGCACTGAAGGGA
>JBATTM010000536.1:0-7904 GCA_049670545.1 Polyangiales bacterium | reverse complement strand
CAGCCGCAGCTCGAGCGTTCCCGCCAAGGGTTCGCCAGCATCAAGAGCGGGACCGCGTACTCGCTTCGCGCGCGGTACTTTGTCGGCACGATTCACATCTTGCGCACCGAATACATCGATGCGATCGCGGCGTTTCGGTCCGCGCTCGACCAGGCCCCGGCCAACGATCAAGAGGCCGAAGCCGTCGAGCTGACGTACCTGGCGCTGGGCCGCCTCTACTACGAGACCGAACAGCTAGAACAAGCCGTGGAGGCATTCCGGGCGGTGCCTCAAACCTCGGAGCGGTTCGACGTTGCCCTCTACGAGTTGGCCTGGACCTACATCGCGATGGGCGATGCCGTCCAAGCGGAGCGGGCCCTCGAAGTATTGTCGGTCGCCGCTCCCGAAAGCCCACTCAACGCCGACGGCAAGGTGCTCCGCGGCGAGCTCCTGGCACGCGCAGCTCGGTACAATGAAGCCGAGGCGGTCTTCGACGAGATTCGGGAGGAGTTCGGGCCCATCCGCACGGAGCTGGATCAGACGCAGATCGAGCATCCCGATTTACAGTCGTACTTTCGAATGCTTGTGCGCGAAAACCTCGAAGATTTCGACATCGATGACTTCTTGCCCGAGAGCGCGCGGGCGTGGGTTCGCATCGAAGGCGACTATGAGCGCGCGCTCGGCATCCTCGCCGACCTGAGTGAGGCCAAGCAACTCGTCGACGAGACCGACGAGCTCGCCGCTCGCGTGACTGCAGTCCTGGCCGCTCCCAATGGGCTGGCGGTGTTCTCCGATCTGAGGCGGCAGCGAGAGCGCACGACAGCGCTTCGCAACCGACTGGCACGCTTGCGAGGTGAGTACCTCGACGGGGAGGAGCGCGTCCTCGGGGAGCGCGCCCGGTCAGCACAGGCAGCCAGAGTCCGCACGCGACGCAAGGAGCTCCAGGCCGAAGTGATGACCCTCCCGGTCGATACCGAGGGCTTCGTCGACCGTGACCTCGACGAAATCGAGAAGTTCCGAACCCTCGAGCGCAGGCTCCAAGGCCTACGGGTCGAGATCCTCGGCCTCGAGGCGCGCATCGTCGCGTCGAAGACGGGCATGGCTGCGGTCGACCCCAACAAGGTCGACCCTGCAATGATTGAAGCGCAGCTGGCAGGCCATGAGGCCGAGATCGTCGAGTATGAAGAGCAACTCATCTGGATCCGCAGACGCCTCGAGGTAGGGCGGCTTCACGTCGGGGTCGGCGACAAACGGTATCAAGCGGACACGCTCGAGCGCGACAAGTTCAACGACTTGGTCGATCGTGAACGCGACATCACCGGGTCGGGCGGTGCTGCGTTCGACGCCGCGCATGGACGCATCGCCGCCACCGAACGCAAACTCGATCAGCGGGACCAAGAGATCGATGTCGTCGTGCAGAAGCGGGTCGCCCGCATGATGCGCATCGTCGACGAAGAGAACAGCAACTTGACGCGGTACCGCGCGGCCCTTCGCGGGCTCGAGGGTGAGACCGAAGAAGTAGTCGGCACGATCACGTATCTCAATTTCGAGCGCATCCGGCGGCGCTTTCACGACCTCGTCTTGCGTGCGGACGTAGGCAAGATTGACGTGGCGTGGGCGAAGCGCGAAGACCACCGGCTGCGCATCGACTCGCTGACCCGCGAACGTGCGCGCGAGATCCAAGCGCTCGACGACGAGTTTCGCGACGTGATGGACGAGACCGACTTTGGGGGGACCCCATGAGCGTGCGCATGTGGGCCGCATGCTGGCTGTGCGTGGCGTGGCTCGCGCCGACTGTCGTTCGTGCGCAAGATGCACCCGAGCCGTCGCGGGACGATCCCCGCACCGCGGACGTCGAAGAGACGCCCTGGGAGGGCGCTACCGATACGACGCTGCCCCCGTTCCTGCAGGACACGGGAAAACGCGTGACCGACCCCCGACCCAAGCCGACCCCAGCGCAGTTGGAAGGCTTGCGGCAACTCGAGGCCGAAGTCGGGCAGTTTTCGGAGAGCGGCGACGCGTTCCGCGACACAGTGAACTCGTTGGTCAAACGCGAGTATCTGCAACAGCGGCGGGCGCGCGACCGATGGTACGGCGCGCAGATCGAGCTCGAGGACGAATCCTTCAACGAGGCACGCCAGGAGGCGATCCGTGTCTTCGAGCGATTCATCGAGCAGTACCCGAACGAGCCCGAGTACACGCCAGACGCGATGTTCCGTTTGGGCGAGCTCTACTTCGAGGAGAGCGCGGTCGAGTTTCAGCAACTCTATGACCGCGCGCAGGCAGCGCGTGAGGCTGGCGACCCGACCGCCGAGGACGGGCTCCCCGCATCTCCAGATTTCACGCCCACGATCGAGCTCTACAAGAAGCTCGCCCGTCGTTTCCCCGACTACGAGCGCTCGGACGGCGTGTACTACCTGATCGGCTACACACTCAACGAATCCGGCCGACCTGAAGAAGCGGTCGCGGCCTGGCTCGCACTCGTTTGCGCGAACAAGTATCGCTACGACCCGGATTGGCGTCCCCCGCCAGCGGGGGCCTCGGCCGCAGAGGCCGCCAAGTACCCGGCGCTCACCCTCGACGGTCGTCGCCTGGGGTCGTCGGTCGGCGGTGTGTTCGTCGACCCCTACGAGGGCTGCGCACCTGTCTCACCTGAGGCGCGGTTCATCAGCGAGACTTGGTTCCGTATTGGCGAGTACCACTTCGATGACTTCGGCGGGGACAACGCCCTCGACCTCTCCATCGCAGCGTACGACCGCATCCTCGAAAATCCAGACGACCGTAACTACAACCTCGCACTCTACAAAGTCGCGTGGGCGTACTATCGGGCAAGCCGATACCCAGAGGCGATTCGCAATTTCGCGAAGCTCGTCCAGTGGTCGGACGACGCCCAAAAGGAGACAGGCAGAGCCGGCTCGGAGCTTCGTCCGGAGGCGATCGAATACCTCGGCATTGCGTTCGCGTACGACGACTGGAACGAGAACCAGATCCCAGATCAGTTCGAAGGAGAGCGAACGGGCATCGAACGCATCCAAGACGCCTCGCTGATGCCTCAGGGGCGAGCGTGGACGCCGGAGGTGTACTTCCAGCTGGGCCAAGTCTACTTCGACGAGGCGAAGTATCCGGAAGCGATCGCGGCGTGGCGGCTCGCACTCTCGAGGTGGCCCAATCATCAGCGGACGCCCGAGGTCCTCAACGACATCGCGGTCGCGCACCAGATGCACAACCAGTTCGACGAGTCGATCGCGGCGCGCGGCGAGTTGGCTGGATACATCGAGGGGAGCCCTTGGTGGAACGCCAACATGGAGCACCCGAAGGAGCAGCAGAACGCGGCGCTCCTCGCGGAAAACGCCCTCATCGTCACCGCGGTGAACCACCACTCGGTGGCGCAGCGGCTCCGTCAGCAATGTGTCGAGGAGCGCAACGTTCGACTGTGCCGCGACGCACAGCGAGAGTACGCCCTCGCGGCGGACGCGTACCGTCAGTACCTCGAGAGATATCCGAACAACCCGCAGGGATACGAGCTCCACTACAACCTCGCAGACGCGCTCTATTGGTCTGAGGCTTACGAACAGGCCGCGACCGAGTACGCCGAAGTGCGAGACTCGAACGTCGATGACACCTATATGTCCGAGTCGGCGCGTCGTGTGGTCGAATCGCTGAAACGGATTTCGGATCGCGACGTCGAAGAGGGGCGGCTCGTCGTTCGTGATGTGGCACCGACGCCAGCCGGGGCCCCCCTTGCGGTCGCCCCGGTGGCCATGCCCGAGACGGTGCAACGCCTGGCCCGCGCGCGAGAGATCTATCTGGGACGAGTTGCCCCCGAACGCGACACCGAAAGTGTCCGCGCCGCATACGACTACAACAACGCGCTGCTGCTGTATTGGTACGGGTACTGGCCACAGGCCAAAGAGCGCTTCACGCGAATCTACGAAGAGCGCTGCTCGGGACCGGAGGCCGACGCAACTGGGCAGGTCGCATGGGAGAATCTCCGGGCCATGGCGATGGCGGAAGAGAATTCAGACGAGATCCGTCGCCTCGCCACCGACATTCAGGACCGTGGGTGCACGTTCGTGGCGGGCAAGGAAGCGGTCGATTGCGCAGATCCCAAGAATCGCGACCAGCCGATCTGTCGTGCCGGCGCCGACCTGAACGCGTTGGTCTATCAAGACGCGCTCGAGGTCTACCGGGCGGCGGGCCAGGCGACCGGTGCCGAGCAACAGCGGCTCTACGAACAGTCCGCCACGATGCTTCTGAGCGCGGTCAACGCAAACCCGAACGACAAGCAAGCCCCTGTCGCGCTCGAATACGCGGCGCTCGCACTCGAGGCAACGAACCGATACGAGTCTGCAGGCACGCTCTACCAACGCATCATCGACGAAGTCGGACCGCGAGAAGCCGAGGACGCCGAAGAGCAACAGAGCCTCGACGCGATCCTCGCCAACGCGCACTTCAAGCTCGCCTACAATGCCGCGCGCTACTTCGACTTCGATCGCGCGGTCGAGAACTACCGCGTCCTTGCGGACTCGCAGCGTTTCGCAGCATCGGCCGACCCCGCTGTCCAGAAAGCTCGTGCCGACGGGCTCGTGAACTCGGCGATCATGCTCGAACAACTACAGCAATACAGCGAGGCCACGAAGTACTATCGCCGCGTCTACAACACGGTCGACGACCCGGCGGTCAAACGCACCGCGCTCTACCGAATCGCCGAGATGGCCTACCGCCAGCAACGGTACGTCGAAGCGATTCGCGGGATGCGGGACTTCATCGCTGCGTACGGAAGCGACGGGCAAGCGGGTGAGCTCGTCGTGCAGGCCTACTGGCGCATCGCGCAGTCCGAGAAGGCGCGCGGCCGATCTCGCGAGTACCGCGCCGCACTGCAGAACGTCACCGAGGCGTTCGAGCGAACGGGGCAACCAGCGGGTTCGATCGCGGCAGGCTACGCCGCCGAGGCCCGCTTCATCCTGGCGGACGGTCGTATCGACGGTTTCGAAACCTTCGCGATCAAGGTCGGCAAGCCTCGAACCATGGAAGGTTACACCGGGACCCTCGCAAAGCAGATCGACAACGGCAGCGCCGAGGCGAAGTCGATCGTCGACGGTTATGAACCGGTCCTCCAGTACCGCCGTCCACGCTGGACGATCGCGGCGTTCGTCCGGCAAGGGCGGACCTACGAAATCCTCGCCCGGGCCGTCCTGAGCGCGCCCTTCGTGATGCCGCTCGATATGCAGAAGCAGCTCCGCAAGCTCGACGAGTACGACCGTGAAGACATTCGACTGGAAGTCGAGGACCGCGTTCGACAGCTCTTGGACGAGCGGGTGCGGCCGATTGAGTGCTTCGCGGTGGCGCGTTACGCCCTGGCCGCACGGGCTGCGCGCGCGGGGAGCTTCGACGACGACTTCACGCGGACGGCAGTCGACCGGCTCCAAGCCTACGGGGACGAACGAATCGCAGAATGTATCGCCGAAGCACAGGCCCGCGACCGAACCTTCGAAGGCTACACGCCAGGAGAGTTCTCACGGTCCCCACGCGGCAAGCCGATGGAGATACGGCCGGGCGTCGCGCCTCCAGCCCTCAGCGAGGACAACCGATGATGCGACTCGACACACAGGCCGTGACGGTGGTCCTGGCGCTCTGTCTCGCCATGGCAGGCTGCGGAGGAGGCGACACGGCGACCGAGGGCGCCGAGACGACCACAGGCGGAGAATCGCCGGGTGTCGCGACGGGATCGGGGTCTGACGGCGCACCCACATCGGGCATCAGCAGCGACACTGCCGGGGACGGAGCACCCAACCCATGGGGCGCGACGCAAGCAGAGCAGTGCCAGCGTCCGGCGCGCCCAGTCATGTCCTCGCGTGCGCGAAAAGATTTCGATCGCGGCGTCGAGGCAGCACGCAATGGAGACGCCAAAAGAGCCCGAGATTCGTTCGAAGACGCCCTCAAGAGGGACCCGGGCGCGTACGCAGCGCTCTACAACCTCGGCGTACTTGCCGACCGCGCAGGCGATGAACGCAAGGCTCGCAGCGACTATCAAAAGTCCCTCGCCGTTTTGGCGGACTACGAACCCGCAGCGCGCGGAATGGCAACGATCGAACTTCGCCGCAACAACCCGCAGGGCGCAATCGCCGTCGTCGAGCCGATCGCGAGCGCGCACCGAACCAATCTCGAGATTCAAGCCTTGTATGCGGAGGTCTTGGTCGAGGCGAGGCGGTACGAGGAAGCATGGATGGCCGCGCGCCGCGCCCTGAAGTGCGACGAGCGTTTCGTGCCTGCCCTGATCGCCCTCGAGAAGGCGAGTCGGGCCCAGGGCCGCGACGAGTTGGCCGACTCGATTCTCGCCCAGGCACTCGAGGTCGATCCGGACGTCGCGGAGCTCCACTTTCTCCGCGGTGAGCAGCTTCGGGATGAGCCAGGCCGGCTCCGAGACGCCCTTCAGTCGTACGCGCGTGCCGTACAGCTTCGGCCAGACTACGCAGAAGCCCGCATGGCGCTCGGGGTGCTCCTTCTCGCCGGCGGCAACTACCAAGATGCTCTGTCCCATTTTGAGGCGGCGGAGCAGCTCGTGCCGACGTTGCCGGCGGTCTACGTCAACCTCGGGGACGCGTATCGGGCGTCCCAGCGCTGGACCGACGCCCAGCAGGCTTACGCGAAAGCGCTCGAGCTCCAACCGAAGCTGCCCGAGGCACACTTCGGCCTGGGGTTGATGTTCTTGTCTGCGGGGGAGGGCTTCCCAGGCCTCGATGAAGTCGGGGCGCTCGAGAAATCCGTCGAAGAGTTCAAGAAATACCGCAGCGAGATGGGGCCGCGCCTGCCCCGAGACGACCCGTCGGGGGAATACTTGCGTGACCTCGACCGGATGATCCAACGTGCCAAGCGACGCATCGAGCGTGACCGAGAGAGAGCGGCACGTGAGGCTGAGCGCGGACCGAGGGAGGGGGCCACCGAATGAACAAAACCACAATGTCGATGGTCCTATCGGTTCTGATGCTCGCGGCGTCGCTGTGGGCCTCTTCGGCCGCCCTCGCGCAGGGCAAGAAGAAGCGGCAGCCAAAGGTGATTCAGCTCGAAGAGATCGTGATCGAAGGCCGCGTGCAAAAACCGAATGCGTTCTACATCCTCAACCGTTCGAATCTCGGGTACGAAGTCCTCGAGCTCCGAACGACATTTCTGCGCGACGTGGTCCGCAGCGTACAAGAGGAGCCTTTTTGATGGCTGAGTCGCAAACACCAAGGTCTTCGACGCGACCAGGCGCGATGACCATGGCCATGCAGGCCGTTCCCGGGCGCTCGAGCGGTCCCAAAGTGCTCCGCATAGGCCTCTTCAAAGACAAGAAGATCGTCGAAGAGCGAATCGTGCGCCGGCGCGAGACGGTCTCGATCGGTACCGCCGCCAAGAACCATCTCATCATCAAGTCCGGCACACTGCCCGACAAGATCCAGTCTCGTTTCGAACTCTTTCAACTCGTCGGTGACGACTACATCCTCAACTTCACCAGCGACATGACCGGGAAAGTCGCGCTCCCAGGCGGCGTGCAGCGCATCGAGCATCTGCGCGAGACGGGCGCCGCTCGCAACGCCGGCACCCATCATCAGATCAAGCTGGCGGACAGCTCGCGCGGCAACATTCGCATCGGTGACTTCACAGTCTTCTTCGAGTTCGTCGCCGCGCCACCAATCACACCCAAGCCTCAGCTTCCAGCGGCCGTCCAGCGGGGTTTCGCGAAGAACATCGATTGGACCTTCACCACGTGGGTGATCTTCTCCTACATGCTCTTCTTCGGCACGATCATCTACTTGGAGAACGCCGACTGGGAGCTCGAGACCGCTTCGCAGGAGGTACCCGAGACGCTGGCACGCCTCGTCTTCGAAGCCCCGGTCGAACCTCCTGAGGTGGCCGAGGAACCCGGCGACGAGAAAGAGAAGGCG
>JBATTM010000535.1:0-12048 GCA_049670545.1 Polyangiales bacterium | reverse complement strand
TGATGAGACCATTCGAGTGCCCGGTAGTCGCACGTTCGGACGGCGTGTCCTCCTTGATGTCGAACCTCAACCGCAGGTCACTTCGTAGAGTCGCATCCAAGGGCAGGGAAAGCCGATTCAGCGAGTACAAGAGACGACGCTTCGCGGCTTCCATCGTGGCCCACAGCGTCCGGTTCTCCGGTTCAGACAGGTCCGGCACGATGCGATTCAAGCTGCACGCCTGACACAGAGACCCTTCTTCCCCCCGCGGGAGAAGCCAGTTGCAGACGCCTTCCTCGAAGTAGTTCCCGCACTTGCGGTAGACCATACCGTCGACCAGGGCCTCGAACCCTTCGGGAAGAGCCGACACAATCGTGGTCATCTCGCCCATCCACGGCATGAACGCGAGCTCGCGGCTGCAGGTCACACACCGCGTGTTGTCGAAGAATACCTGCGAACCGCAATGGCATCGAAAGGATTGCATCCACGCCATGCTGCGTCTGGTCCGCAGCGGCCGCAAGGCGTTCTCCTCGGCGGGGGCTCCGACTCGTCACGCGCGGCTAGGGATTGTCGGCGTCGCGGGACGGTTCCTCGGCCTCGCCGCGCGCGCGACCGCATTCGCATCCCTCGTGACCGCAGGCGCCGTCATCGGTCACGCATGCTGCGGAGCAGAACCTGGCGCCACGGATGAGGATGAATCGGTGAGCGATGCTACACACGCATCCATCGCGGGCGCAGGGTGTGTTGGATGGTGCGGGCATGGTCCGAGTTGGACGCAGAAATCATACCAACGCTCGGGTGGGGGGATCGGCGTGCGCATAGGGGGCATTGCGTCGCAGGTGGGGCCAGATTCACCAGAACGCGCTACTCACGCGTATCGCCGAGAATGACTCCACATGCGATTCGTGCGCCCGCGGCGCCGCTCGGCTGTTCGCCGGTGTCGAGCCCTTCGTGCACAATCACCGCTCGGCCGATCACGGAATCGTCGCCTTCGAGTCGAAACGACTCGAACTCCGTCGTGAGCAGAAGCTTTCCGTTTCCGTCGGTCTCGAAATTGCCCAGATCTCCCGGGTGCCGATTGGAAGCCGGGGGGAGGCCATGTCGGAGGCTCTTGGGGTTGTAATGTCCACCCGCACTCGAAGCGTCCTCCGCGGAGCAGTCCCCGTTCGTATGGATGTGGATCGCGTGCACGCTGTCGGGCGAAAGACCCTCGAGCGTGAACTTGACCTCGACCGTGTCGAGGAGCTGGCGAAACTGCACGGTTCCGATGACGCCGCTTCCACTCTTGGGTTCGATCGACGCGGTCGCACTCGGCAACGTTGCGACACGCTCCTCGCCGTCTCCAAGTCGACCCGAGGTGGCTTGCATCGGGGACGGCGCTCGTGCGCAACTGGCGATCGAGGCTGCGAGGAACAGGCTGCACAGGATCTTAACCCTCATTGCTCGCCACCGTGAGCTCCGCGTCGGGCTCGGAGAGCGTGAACGCGAAGTTCGTCCCCTGGCCGAGTGTGCTGTCGATCCACAGCGCACCGCCGAGTTGCGAGGCAGCCTCGTGGGCGAGCGTCAGTCCGAGCCCTTCCCCGGGCTCCTCGGAACTGCCGGCGAGCCGAATGTTCCGCTGGAAGACGCTCTTCCGAAACGCCTTCCCAATGCCGATGCCGTTGTCCGCAACCGTCACGCGCCAGCTGCCGGGCTCGGGTTCCCGCAAAGCATCGATCCGAACCCAACGCTCCTCCTTGCTGGAGTCGGAGTACTTGATGGCGTTGGTCACGAGATTGACCAAGATCACGTGAAGGCGCGGAGCGTCGACCGGAAATTTAGGGTAGTCGTCGGCCATCCGTATCTCGACCTCTCGCTGAACCGCGAACAACTCCAGTTCCTCGCAGGTCTCCCGCACGACCTGGTCGAAAGGCAGTCTTCGGCCGGGTGTGTGCGCCAGCCTCGATTCAGAGACGACCGCGCTGAAGACGTCCGCGGCAACGCCGTCGAGCTGTTGGAGAGCCCGTTCCAACCGATCGAGAAGCTCATCTCCGTCTTTCAAATGCGGGTCCGCCCTCCGCCGCTGTCGATACACGTCGAGTGCGAGAACAGCGTTGTTCAGTCGGCCTCGAAGCTCGTGGGCGATCGCGCGTCCATAGGCAGAGAGAAGCGCGCTCCGTTCGTCCCGGTCCCCTTGGGCAGCCTCGTTGTATGCTCGCGCGGTCCCGCGGGTCAGCACAGCGAGGGTCCATTCAAGATCGTGAGCCAGCTCGAGCGCGACTGTCGGGGGTACCGGATCGGTGTAGGGCTCGCTGGCTTCCGTCAACTCGGTGCGCATGACGAATCGAAGCGCCTGAAACTCGAGGACGATCTCTTCGAGCGTATAGCCCTGCACCCGTCGTAGCTCTGCGAGCTTCCGAATTTCACTCTGTACCAGCTCGTCGCCGTCGATGTCTCCGAAATTCCGCTCCCCGACCGATTGCAGGATTCGGTCCAGCAGATCTGGAATGTGATTCAGAAGCGAGGCATCCGGGAAGATCCGAATCGGCGACACCTCGAGACGCTCCTTGAGGACCTCGAGCCATTTTCGAGTGATCTCCCGACGGCGAGCCCGAAGCTGGCCGACCACATGCCCGACGAAAGGGTGCGTTTCGCGATTCAGGGACACACTTTGTCTTCTACAAGGCCCGGCATCCGAAGTCTACTTGGAGCGGTGCAGCATGAGACGCACCAGCCGGTCGAGTCTGATCGGCTTGGGGATCACCGGGATCCGATACTCGCGGACCCAGCTTTCGCGAATCCGAGCGTCGCCCGTCACGAGGACCATCGGCATGCCGCGATAGTGGCGCCGGACCCACCGCATCGAGCGCTCGAGCGATGTCCCGGGCGTGCGAAGGTCCGCGATGACGGCGCCAATCGCGCCTCCACACGCATGATCGGCCACGAGAAGGTCGTAGAGCGAATCGCTGTCGGGAACCGCAACCACCGCGAACCCGCGGAGCGTCAAGGCCTCCATGAGAAGGCGGCGCTGGGAGGCGTCGTCTTCCGCGATCACCACCGGTTGTCTCAGGTCCATACGTGAGCATCGCTCACGCACGATTCATGCCAGAGATTCTGCGTCTTCTGCGAGCCTCGCAAGCTTCCGGTGGAGGGTTCTTCGGTCGATTCCAAGAAGCCTCGCAGCCTGCGACTTATTGCCTCGCGTGCGCGTGAGGACGTCTTCGATATGCTCGTACTCGAGCTGCTCGAGCGTAGGGACCCCTTGCTTGGTCTCGATCCCCGAGAGCCGTCGACGGCTTCGAACCCGAGCGGGCAGATCGCCTTCCGCGATCGACTCGAAGCGGGTCAGGGTCACCGCTTGCTCGATGGCGTTTTCGAGCTCGCGCACGTTGCCGGGCCACGTGTACCGGATCAGGTGAACCCCGGCTTCTGGCGAGACGCCGGTGACGCGTTTGTCGTGTTTCTTGGCGAAATGCCGTGTGAAGTGATGGGCCAGCTCGAGGACGTCATCGCCCCGCTCCCGGAGCGGGGGGACCTTGATCGTCACGACGTTGATTCGGTAGTAGAGGTCCTCCCGGAACGCCCCCTCGTCGACCAGCTGCCGGAGGTCCCTGTGCGTCGATGTGACGAGCCGCGCGTCGAACGAGTGGGTGCGGCTTCCGCCCACGGGACGGACCTCTCGTTCTTCGAGGGCCCGAAGGAGTTTTGGTTGGAGTTCGAGCGGCAAATCCCCAACCTCGTCCAGCAAGAGGGTTCCATGGTTTGCATCCATGAAGAGCCCCTTGCGCTCGCCGGAAGCGCCGGTAAACGCGCCACGAACGTGTCCGAAAAGCTCGCTTTCGAGAAGGCCCGCCGGAATCGCAGCGCAGTTGATGGCTACGAACGGGCCCGACGCGCGCTTGCTGTGGGTGTGGAGCATCCGTGCGACCAGCTCCTTGCCGGTGCCGCTTTCTCCGTGGATGAAGGCGGAGGTATCGGCGGGCGCGACCCTGGACACGAACCTACGGAGGCGCGTGACCGGTGGGCTCGATCCAATGAAGGCGACCGTGTTCTCGGGCTCGGGCTCGGGCTTGGCCAGTTTCACCAGTGTCCTGGCGACCCTTTGGTGTGATGCGGCGGACTCGATGGCTCGCGCAAGCTCGTCGAGATGGACGGGCTTCGAAATGAAGTTGTCTGCCCGGGCCCGGAGGGCGTCCACGGCACTATCTACCGTTCCATGGCCCGTGACGATGATGACGGCCACCTCGGGGTGGTGGAGAGCCGCGTGCTCGGCGAGGTCGATGCCGGACCTGCCCTCGCCCAGCTGAAGATCAGATACCAGGACCGTGTACGAGTGTTGGGCCAGGAGCTCGACTGCCTCGGACACGTTGGCGCCGACGTCGATCGAGTAGCCTCGAGATCGCAGTCCTTCGCGGACGAGCTGTCGTGTTTCCTCGTCATCGTCGATGAAAAGGACACGCAAATCTTGGGTGGGCTCTGATGTGGCTTCGGTCATGGGCTCCCTCGCGACGGTACAATGCGCACACGTTTTGGTAAACGCAAGCCTCAGAGTTCCGGTGTAACTGGGGCGAAACGCCCCATTCTTCGGGTCCCCTGGCAGGGTACCGCAAACCGGTCGGCCGGTGCGCCACAGCGACATGCTGCCTCACGCGGGGCGTTCTGCCCGCGTCGACGCTGGGCTGAGCGAGGGTACGGACTGCGACTCAGGCAACAACCCCAACAACCCCAACGACGCCACTGCGCGCCATCCGCGGGTTCTGAGCGGTTGGCACGCGGCTTGAATTGGAGTGGATGAGCGCGGGGTCTTTTCTCCGTGAAGGGAGTCAGAATGAGACGGAACGACCTCATTGTTTTGTTTTTCGGGGTCGCCGCGCTCGCCGCGGTGGGCTGCGGTTCGGCGAGCATGAACCAGCGACAACTCGCGGACGTGCAAGGCGCGGTGCGGGCGGCCGAGGAGGTAGGCGCGCAACGCATTCCAGACGCGGCACTTCATCTGAAGCTTGCGAGGGAACAGATCGCATACGCCGAAGGCCTCTACAAAGACGACGAGCCAAAGCGCGGTTCCCGGATGCTCGACCGGGCCGAAGTGGACGCTGAACTCGCGCTCTCGTTGGCCAAGGCCGAAGACGTTCGAGAGGAAGCGCGCGAAGCGAAGGAGCAAGTCGACGAGCTCCGAAGGAAGGGGCTATGAAGATGTCCGGAAGGATCAAGACCGCTATCAACTATGGAGCGTCGCTGACGATGGCAGGCGCCCTCTGTGCGTCGTGCGCCACCGCGCTCCCCTCCGCGCAGTTGGAGGATGCCCGCAGCGCATATCAAGCCGCATCTCGAGGGGTGACGGCAGAGCTCAACCCCGCGGGTCTGCACGAAGCAGAGCAAGCCCTCGCGCAAGCCGAACAGGCGTATCAAGCCGATCCTGGCTCTTCCAAGGCGCAGGACCTCGCGTACATTGCCCACCGAAGGGTGCAAATCGCCGACGCCGATGCCGACGCTGAACAAGCAAAGATCGAAGAGAAGCAAGCCAAGGCTGGCTACACGGAACAGCTCCGTTCGACGGCGGAGAACGCATCCGCACAACTCGACGCGACCCAGGGCGCGCTTGCGTCGGAGCGGCAGGCACGCCTCGCTGCAGAGAAACGCGCGGAGGATGCCCTCGAGGCGCTCGAGGACGTGGCGAACGTCCAGCAAGACGCCAACGGGCTCAAGATCACCCTGTCCGGGGCCGTGATCTTCAAGACCAACTCGAGCGACCTTCGCGATGTCGCGAAAACACGACTGACCGAGGTCGCGGATGCGATCGAAGGATACCCCGACAAGTCGATCGTGGTCGAAGGGCATACCGACGCCCGTGGCCCCGAGGGCTACAACCAGCAGCTCTCGCAGCGTCGAGCCGAGACGGTACGAAGTTACTTGATCAGCCAGGGGGTGGCATCCGATCGTATTCGTGCGGTCGGAAAGGGGGAGAGCGAACCGCTCGCGGAGAACGACACTGCGGAAGGTCGAGCGAACAATCGACGCGTGGAGATCATCGTCGGCGAGCCAGGGAGCTAGCAGGGATGCGGCGACCCGGCGTTCGGTGGGTGCTTTGCCTGGTCATCCTGACGTTTGCATGCTCGACGACCCTCAGCGGTCGTCGGCAGCTCACGCTCATCGGCGATGGACAGATGAACACACTTGGCGCGTCCGCGTTCACCGACCTGAAGAAGCAGGGCAAGGTTTCCCAGGACGCGGACTTGAATCGCTACATTCGGTGCATCGCGGAACCGCTTCTTGCGGTGATCCCCGATGGAGGCGCTACGCTAAGCGGACGATGGGAGATCGTAGTCTTCGAGGATGCGTCGCCGAATGCGTTCGCCCTTCCGGGAGGAAAAATCGGCGTTCACACGGGCATGCTTCAGGTGGCGGCCACACCGGGGCAACTCGCGTCCGTCGTGGGGCACGAGATAGGCCATGTCCTTCTTCGTCACGGCAACGAACGCATGTCACAGGGAGTCGTGGCGGAAGGCGTCCTCCAAGCCGGGTCCGTGGCGATCGGCCAGATGCAGCCAGCTCTCCACGATGCGGTCGTTGGAGGGCTGGGGGTTGGCGCGCAGTACGGCGTCCTGCTCCCGTTTAGCCGAAAGCATGAAAGCGAGGCGGATCTCCTCGGTCAGCGCATGATGGCGGACGCGGGTTTCAACCCGGCTGAAGCGATCGATCTGTGGAAGCGGATGGCGAAGCTGAGCGACGGACAGAACCCGCCCGAGTTCATGTCGACGCACCCCGCGCACGAGAGTCGTATTGCGGCGTTGAAAAAGAACCTGCCGTCGACCCTCTCCCTCTATCAGGCGGCCAAGGCAGCCGGACGCAATCCCGACTGCCAACTTCTCTGACGGCGAGCCGCGGTTCGTGGGAAGATAGCCGGGCGGCGTCCGCGGACGGACGCGACCGCGACGAGCCGAGATCAATCCAGGCAGGGAAGCACCGATGAAGCAAGACAAGGACGAGATCTTCGACACGGCGCACGCGCGGGACCGGCTCGAGGTTGTCACGGACCGACTCTCGGATCTCTATGAACAGGGGCTCGAGCTCCTTCCGTTGCTCGCCCTGGCTGTGGTGGTCGTCGTCCTGTTCTGGCTTCTCAGCAGGGTCGTGACATCGCGAACGCTTCTCTTCCGATGGATCGACAACCCGTTCGCGCGCGATCTCGTTCGCCAACTGGTTCGGGTCGGGGTCGTTGCGATCGGCGGGCTCATCGGGCTCGAGTTGTTGGATGCGACCTCGCTCGTCGGCGCGGCCCTCGGTGCCGCCGGCGTTGTCGGTCTTGCGCTCGGCTTCGCCCTGAAAGACGTCATCCAGAATTATGTGGCCGGGCTACTGCTCAGCCTGCGGCAGCCGTTTGGACCGAACGACCACGTGGTCATCGACGGGAACGAAGGAAAGGTGACGCGGCTCACCCCGCGCGCGACGGTACTTCTCACGCTTGACGGGAACCACCTTCGCCTGCCAAATGCATTGGTCTTCACGGCCGTGATTCTGAACTACACGCACAACCCTCGGCGACGATTCGATTTTTCGGTCGGCGTCGGGGTCAACGAAGATCTCGTGCGCGCGCAGACCCTCGGTGTGGGGATTCTCGAAGGCATGCAATCTGTGATGGACGACCCCAACCCCTTCGCGAACATCATGGAACTGGGAGACTCGACCGTCAACTTGCATTTCTTCGCGTGGGTCGACCAAAGAGAGCACGATTTCTTGAAGGCCCAGGGTGCTGCGATTCGATTGATCAAGACCGCGTTCGACGACGCGGAAATCGACATGCCGATGCCGACCTATCGAGTCATCACCGCAGCTGCCGACGCGCCCGCGCCGAGCAGAAGTGCAGCAGAGGACGAGGCGGCACGGCAGGAGGGCGATACCTCGATCGACCCGCATCTTGACGATCAGGTCCGAGCGGAGCGCTCTGACAGCCCCGATCTGCTCCGCGCGAACGGCGAACAAGAGTAGCATCCTGCGCGGGGAGCCGACTGCTCCCCGCGAGACGCCGCCATGTCAGACGCTTTTGCTGCGGACGAAGAAGACCAGCGCGAGGATGAGGCCAACCACGAAGAGAATCCACGCGATGTTGGTCGCCGCGCCGGCAATACCCGAGAATCCGAGTAGACCCGCGGCGATTGCCACCACGAGGAAGATGAGTGCCCATCGTAACATGTACAGTCCTTTCATTGGGGTTCGTCGTACGAGCGGCGAACCATGCAGAATACGTACCAAAACCTACTGGGGACGGTCGGGCGTATTCCCCCGCATTTCGACCCCGATGGGCTGAGGCATTGAGCGACAGGTGAGGCGGTGGTGTGGGTAGGTGAAGGCGACTATCAGAGATCATGGCGCTCGTGCTTGGCGCGGCGTCCGTCGATCGAAACGACATCGCAGCGGGCAATCTCGTCCAGGTTGTGAAGCGCCACTCGACCCGCGAGTGTGAGTTCGGCGTAGTTCCACGCGCCAGCCGCGACGGACCTGCCAACTGGCCGGAGCCACCAACGTTGCAGGGGCCCGAGCTGCAAGGTCGCCGTGGTGGCTGTGCGACCCCAAACTCCGACGAATTTCGCGAGCAAGAATCCACCGAGTATCGTCAGGTCCCGAGCCGCCTCGTCGTCGGACGACCCGGAAACAGGGGTGCCAAACGGGACGTCGCGCACTTGTGTCGATGACATGAAACGGATGTCGACGTCAGGGTGTTGCAGAACGCGGAGAGTCGCCCAGAGGTTTGCGACGTGCTTGCTTGTCCTTCGGTAGTCGACGAAAAGCGCGAGTGGCGCCGGGAGGAGGGCCGAGATGGCGCCGTCTTTCGCGGCGGCCCGGGCGAAGTGCTCGATCACCGCGGCGTGCCGTTGATCCGTGTCCAAGGAAGAGCTGGCCCGGGAAACTTGACGCGCAGCGGCGATGCATGCGTCCGGGTCTACCGAAAGGAAGTGGTTCCGCAGTCTGCTGAGGATCGCGCTTGCGCGGGGTCCGAAGCTGCCTCGTGGGTGCCAGTTCATGGTTCCCGTCTTCCTAAGCAGGTTCCGTGCCAGCAAGGGTCACGCGCTTTCGGTGACCGCCGGCTTCTTCAAGACCTCCCGTGGAGCGGCAAGCAGCGTCGCCAGCCATGTCCAATGCGGCGATTGTCCAGCCGCGATACGCACGATCATCATCAGTGGCACGGAGAGGAGCGCACCGACCGGCCCAAGCACGAAAGCCCAGAACGCCATCGAGAGAAAGACGATGCTGGGAGATAGGCCGATCGCGCTCCCTAGCCACCGCGGCTCCAGGATCAAGCCAATGCCGACGTTGATCACACCGTATCCCGCGATGAGCACGAGGCCGGTCGACCAACCAAGCGTGAGCACGCCGATCACCACGGCCGGGACCATCGCCACCAGGCTGCCCACCGTCGGAATATAGTTGAGGATGAACGCCAGCAGACCAAACAACAGGGGGTGCTCGAGCCCTGCGGCCCAGGTAAGCGCTCCGGCCATCAGTCCCGTGACGACGCTGGTCAAGGTCTTGATCCACAAGTAGCGCTGCACCTCCACAGACGTACGACGCCAGATCGCCGTTTCGATTCCCCCGATCGATTTCACGCGGTCAAACTTCACCTGCACCACTGCGGCTTCGATCAACAGGAACACCGCGATGAGAAGGACGAAAAAGAAATTCGACGTCACCCGTGCCGCCACCGCAAGCCCTGGAAGGGCGTACTCCATCGCCGCGTCCGCAGGCTCGAGTTCACGCACGGCTAGGGCGGGATCTCCGAGACTGTGTCGCGAGAACCAGCGCACGGCCTCGCGTCGAAGGTCCTCCCACCCTCGCTCGTACATCGGCCACTCGGAGACCAGCTCTTGAAGGGCGAAAGTGAACAACGCGCCGAGTCCGACACACACACCCACCGCGGCTGCGCAAGCGAGGGCGACACTCAGCCACCGCGGCACTCCGATCTCTGTCAGGCGGAACACGCCGGATGCACCGATGGCGACGAGGAGCCCCAGTAGAAAGGGAATGACGATCGCGCGACCGAGATGAAGCACGACCAGGATGATGCAGATCGAGGCGGTGCCGTGAAGAACGGTGTACCGTCGCACTTCACTCAATCTCGACCTCCATCTTGTCCGAAAACCACGAGCGTACCTTGATCGCGGCAGCGGTCAGCGCTGCGCCGGAGCCGACCTCCGGGCGAAGGGTCAGGACCGCGGCGCCTTCCTCGCGGTCGTAGAAGTCGAAATCCGCATCGAGTCGCCCGTCTCCGATCCGCGTCTCGAGCTGCATGCTGACCACGTGCGATTCTCGCGCCCAGACCTCGCCGTCCATTCGCTGCAGGTGGATCTCGTCCCCGGTGATTGTGGGCTTCTCGAAGATTCCCTGCACCTGTCCCAGGGTGACCCGCACCCCCGGTGTATCCCTGCGCCAGACGCTCATGAAACCCCGGACGTCGCGCAAGACGAATCGGTCTTCGCCCTCGAGCCTCAGCCGCATGCGCACCCCCTCGAAGTGCAGGCGGTGCAACTCGAGCCCGATTCGATCTTTCGGCGGAGGTTCTGTCTTGAACGCCTTCTCGACGGTCGTCGTTCCGTCCTGCGTCACCTCGATCACCACCTCGGCGCCGTCGACGCGAGCGCTGTCGAAGGCCACGATTCCGCTCAAGAGCTGAAAGACTCCAAGATCGACCTCCGCGCGCTCGAGCCGCATGACTCGGTCTCCGTCTGGAGTGAACACTTCGACTTCAGTTGCGACCGGGTGTGCGAGGCCGATCTCGAGCAGGCTACCGATTCGGAGTGTGCCGGGGATGCTCGCGCTCGCGGCGTCCTCGACCCAAGACGCGAGAATGTCGCGCCCCGTTTGTGTCCACACCAACGTGCCCATGACGATGATCAACGCGATGACCAGGAGACCGACGGCACGCAACACATTGCGCACTAGCGTTGCCTAGCTGTGGCACACGAGGCTCGTCTTGCCGGAGTTGTGAAGAAAACGTTCATGTCAGAGCACCGCACTGCTGTACACGGGTTTGACATCCCCGTCGATGTCTCCGAAGAGCTTGAAGTGGACCCCGACCTCAGAGCCCTGCGTGGCGAACTGCACCACGGCGAAGTTGAGGCCTCCGTAGGGATTGCTCGACGCAGCGCCGTGGCCCGCCAGGAGTTGCGTGTCCGCCGAGAGGCCGTCCCCCAAGTCGATGTGGAAAGGAATTCGCGGGGTGAGCTCGGCCAACTTCTCAACGACCAGACTATCGCGGTGCGTGATCGCGCTCGACGTGAGTTGAAGAATCGGTCGCGTCCCGTCGCTCCACTCGATTTCGCTCATCGCCCCGACGTGAATGTCTCCGCCGACGAGTACGAGCTTTTGATGGGGATGCCGATTCTGATGTGCGTGTAGAGTGCGGAGGAGGCGGTCACGGCTTGTGGCGGCCCACGCATGCGACCAGCGGTCCTCCGCGTCGCTCGCTTCGCCGCTGAGGGTCGCGCCAATCGTGGCGATCCAATCAGGCAGATGAAGGATGGGAACGGTGAGAACGAGGAGCATCACGGGGGCATCCGCGTGGGTGCTAAGGAACGTTTCCAAGTCGCGAAGCTGTGTCTCACTGTAAAAGTCGACTCGATCGTCTCCGTGTCGCCGCTTTTGAGACCGTAGGTCCAACATGAAAGTGGCCACAGGGCCGTAGCGAAATCCATGATTGAACGAGTGGAACGCATCGGTGGAACGGGGAACGCTCCGCGCCATTTCGTAGTTGTAGCAGGCGTCCGTCGCGCCGAGGCGCACGTTCGCCCACGCGTCCGCACCGTGGGCGAAAGCGCAGCCGAAATTGTCGACGATCTCGTGATCGTCCCACATGAAATGTCCTGCCCAACCCGCCATCAGGCTCTGCCACGCGTCGAAGTTCCAAAAGAGCCGGTATCGCTGGTGGTAGAGGTCCCGGACCTGGTTCCGGCTGCACTCGAGAATGCTCGTTGGGCCTGGAGAGACCCGCGCGAAGTACGCGGGGTCGAACAAAGAGCGTCGGCTCGGAAAATCCGCGTACATCTGGTCACCGACATAGAGCACGCGCTTGCAACCTTCGTTGCGTAGGATCTGGGG
>JBATTM010000534.1:0-15831 GCA_049670545.1 Polyangiales bacterium | reverse complement strand
GGGAAGTTCGCTGTCGGCCTTATCGGTGAGGATCTCGACCAGCGGCTGATCCTTGGTGACCGCGTCACCGACGGAGACGAGCCATTTGCCGATCGTGCCTTCAACGACGCTTTCCCCGAGCTGGGGCATGGTGACTTGTTGGGCCATGGGTTGCCGAAGATAGCCCAAAAACGTGGCAGGGGAAGCTCCTTGCCGCATCGCCGGTCTTATAGGAGGCTCGGCAACATGGAGAACGGCGACGATGCGCCCATCCGGAAGGGGGATCGTGGGTTCGTTCTGCGTCTTGCCCTCGCCGGGCTTGCCCTGGTGTTGTTCACGCTGGTGCTGTTCGATGTCCTCGACGGTTCCAACCTCGGCGGGTGTGCAGCACGAGGTTTCCTCGAAGTCACCGAAACACCTCCTTCCCACTAGCGCCTCGCCCGTCGCTCGGAGTACAGTCCGGCGATGCTAGATGAGCTGAGTCGGGAAGACAGACTGCAACTCATGCGGTTCGTTTGTTCATTCGCGTGGGCCGACCTCGAAATTCGTCCGGAGGAGCGCGAGTTCATCATCAAACTCATGGCTCGCCTCGAACTCGACGAAGACGAGACCGAACAGGTCGCGCAATGGCTCCAAGTGCCGCCGCCCGCGGATGACCTCGACCCAGAAGACATCCCCCGTGAGCACCGGGCACTTTTTCTCGACGCCGCACGGGCAATGATTCTGTCGGACGGCAGCGTCGAAGACGTGGAAGCCGAAAACCTCATCATTCTCGACGCGCTGCTTCGGTAGCCGCGCATCCACCTACACTCTTGGAGAACACAGATGGACATGGATCCTGACAAGCTGGTCGGGCCGATCATGGAATACGGCCCCAAAGTCATCGGCGTACTGGTCGCCTTAATCTTCGCGCTGATCGTCGCGGGATGGGTAGAGCGCATGGTGCGAGCTGGCCTCGACCGACGAAGCTTCGACGCTACCCTCACGCGTTTCTTCGCGAAGGTCGCGCGGTACTTGATTCTGATCGGCGCCGTCCTTGGGTGCCTCGGGGTATTCGGCATCCAGACAGCGAGCTTCGCCGCGGTGCTGGCGGCAGCTGGCTTCGCCATCGGTCTAGCGTTTCAAGGCACGCTTGGTAACTTCGCGGCCGGCGTGATGCTCTTGGTGTTTCGCCCGTTCAAGGTCGGGGATTTCGTCGAAGTCAGCGGGCAAAGCGGGACCTGCGAGCACATCGATCTTTTTACTTGTGAGTTCCGCGCTCTCGACAACCGCAGGCTGATCATTCCGAACGGATCCGTGTTTGGTAGCGCGATCACCAACTACACAGGATACGACAAGCGACGTGTCGACATCGCCGTCGGCGCGGAGTACTCGGCCGACATCGACGCCACACGGGCCGCCCTCGAGCGCGCGATCGACAAGATCGAAGGGCGCATCTCGGACCCAGCGCCGCAAATCTTCCTCAAGAGCCTCGGCGATTCATCCGTCGATTGGCAGGTCCGCGTGTGGTGCAACACCCCCGACTACTGGGACGTCTGGCAGTCGGCGGTGCGGGCCACCAAGCTCGCACTCGACGAAGCCGGCATCGGGATCCCTTTCCCTCAGCAAGACGTCCATCTCGACGAAGCCGTCGTCAAGGCGCTGTCGAACTAGACACGCTCTAGACCGAGTTTGCCTCGGGACGGGCGAATCGAAGAGCGCGCCTCACGCACAGGGGTCGAGCAGCTCTGAGACCGCGGGGCGGGCTGCCGCAAGGCTCGCCCCGAGGCTCACGACATTCATCGGGTCCAGATCGTACCTCGGCCGTTTGCTGAAGTACGATTCCACGTACGCACGGAGGCCAGGGAGCCGCGTACTGCCTCCTGCCAGGAACACCGCTTCGATGTCACGGGCCTTGAGCTCCGCGCTCGCGAGCACCTCATCGCAAATCACGAACGTGCGTCTCACGAGGTCGAGCGTCAGCTCCTGAACTTCCTCTCGCGTGATTTGAATCACACCGCAGCTCTCGGGTGCAGCCGGGTCGACACTGGGAATCGCAATCGCGGCCTCTTCGGACTCGGAGAGCTCACACTTGGCGAGCTCGCATGCGAGAACGAGGCGGTCGAATGTCACCGCGTCGCTCGTGAGATCCCAAGAGTCGCGCGCAAGCGTCCTGTCCGCCGCATAGATCGCGATCGTGCGATCGACATCATCGCCACCCAAGTAGGGGTCCCCACCGTGACTGACGACACGGAACGGGTACTGAGAGCAATCGACCACCGCAGCATCGAATGTACCGCCGCCGAGGTCGTAGACGAACGCGTACTTCAAGCTGCTTCGGCTGAGATACGCGAGTGCCGTGGCGATTGGCTCTTCGATGGCACGGACTGAGGCGAAGTCGGCCTTGGCCACGGCGTCCGCGGTCGCGTCTCGGCGTCGTTGCTCGAACCCGACGGGGACCGTGACGACCGCGTGGACATCGCGGCCAGGGCAGGATGTCGCTTCGCAGAGGCCGCGAACGACCTCCCCACCGATATCGACCGGGCTGACCAAACCGGCACGCGTCTGGAACAGCAGCTCGCCATCAGGAGACTCGAGGAGATCGTACGGATAGTGCTCGCGATAGAGGGCGGCGTAGGAGGAGTGCCAGCGCGCGCCGATCACCCGCTTGGCCGACAGGATCGTGTTCGCGGGGTCCATCGCCCTGCGACGGCGCGCACCCCGACCGACCACCGTGGAGCCGTTGGGGAGAAACGCGACGGCCGAAGGCAAGATGGTCCCCCCCCCGTCGACCGGAAGGGCCTCGAAGTTTCGGGCGATCACGGTGTTGGTGGTGCCGAGATCGATCCCAACGGTTTGCTGCCTGCGGGTGGGCATCGGGGGGTGGGTTTCACCGCTCGCGGGTGAGGTTTTGCAGGCCACCGAGCGGTGGCCTCAGGGAAACAAGCAGGCTACGTGATTCGGAAGTCGTCTGCCACACAGAGTTGGGGGGCTGGACCCAAAGGGGTCCGTACCCTAGAGTGAAACACGTTCTAGTCGGAGACGCGATCGCATATGCCTGCGGACTTCCAAACGCTGAAAATATCTGGAATTATTCAGGAAACTCACGACACCCGTTCGTTTGTTTTTGAGGTTCCGGCAGGCCTTCGCGACTCCTTTCAGTATCAGGCCGGCCAGTTTCTGACATTCGAGGTGCCGTGGAAGCGCATGCAATTGCGTCGTTGCTACTCGCTCTCGAGTGCGCCCGTGACCGATCCGTGGCCGAAGGTGACGGTCAAGCGCGTGGTTGATGGAAGGGTCTCCAACTGGTTCAACGACGTGCTCGAAGTCGGCTCGACGATCGCGGTTCAGCCGCCCGAGGGGCGTTTCGTATTGCGGAGCGACCAGGCGGATCGCGGAGTGTTTCTGTTCGGGGGCGGCAGCGGAATTACCCCGGTGATTTCGATTCTGAAGAGCGCGTTGCGAACCACCTCGCGCCCCGTCAAGTTGGTCTACGCAAACCGTGACGAACAATCTATCATATTTCGCGATGAACTGAACCTGTTGCTGGCAGAGTTTCCCGAGCGACTCGAGGTGGTGCACCACGTAGACACGGCGAGCGGCTTCATGAACGTCCAGACCGTGCAGACCCATCTTCGCGAATGGGCAAACGCGGAGTTCTTCGTGTGCGGGCCCACCGGCTATATGGATACCGTCGAGGAAGCGTTCAAGGCGTTCGGAATTGACCTCGAACAGACGAAGTTCGAACGGTTCATCTCACCGGTCGATCCAGACCGCCGAGACGAGCCTGTCCCGCCACCGCCTCAACTCGAAGGCGACGTCCCCGGAAGCTTCACCATCGTGCTCGAGGGGCAGTCGCACGAGGTCCCTTACGAGCCTGGCTCGACGCTGCTCGACGCTGCGGTGAAGGCAGGCCACCGTCCACCATCCTCGTGCGAAGATGGCTATTGCGGCTGCTGCATGGCGTTGCTGAAGAGCGGCGATGTGTCGATGGCCACGCACGATGCACTCGAGCCCAGTGACATCGAGCGCGGGTGGGTCCTAGCGTGTCAGGCGCGACCGTCGAGCCGTGCGCAACTCGAGATCGATTTCGACGCGCAGTACTAGCGGTCTGGCCAGTCCCAGAACGAACGCTTGCCGCGTGTCCAAGAGGGGCCGTCCCCCCAATCGTTCCGCGTGCGTTTGTTGCGGTGGTCCGGATCGTGAGCCTTCAGCGCAGATGCGTACTCCTGAAACTGGGCGACCCCGAGCTTTTCGGCCCAGTAGTCTTCTTCCTTCGACCACCGCATGTTGCCCGCGTACTGGAGCACGGTAATCCCGGGGAAATCGAGCACGCCCTCCCCGTTGGGATGGTCTCGACGGTTGAGCATTCGGAACACGACCCGCCCACTCGGATCGACCTGATGCCAGTCGTACACCCCGTAGATCTCTCCGTATTGCTCCATGAGCGGCACGATCCACTCCCGGATCGTCTCGCGACCATGCATTGTACCGAGAACGCGCTCTTCGTAGACGACGTCCTCCGTAAAGAGATCCGCCCATGCATTCCAATCCTCACGGATCATGCCGGTATGCCAGAAGTGACGAAACGCACGTTCGACCTCCTCCATGTCGAACGAAGGCATTTACTCGGCGGCCTGCTGCTCCTCGGGCCACGAGTAGAACTGGGTGCACCACCGCCGAAAGATCCCGATCGGCCCATCGCCGTCGCAGAGCAGCGGCTTCTCGTGCTGGATCTTGTTCTCCCAGATCGGGATGTCTTGCTCGAGTTGCCGCTTGAGTTCAGCGATGAACGCCGCGCCGACCCCGCGCGTCGTATCCGCACCACCGATCTTCTTGATGCTGAAGTTGAAGCGGAGATGGACGTTGTCTTCATCGATCGGAGTGGTCGTTGCGATGTTCAAGGTCTCGACGAGCCCCTTGAAGCGAACGACGGAAAGACCGAACCCGTAGTTCAGACTCTCGATCGTTCCGTCCACGTCGCCACGCGGCGTCGACATGCCGGCCCCCGAAAATACGCGGAGCTTGTGGCCGTCCACGCTGGCCTCGGACTGCGGCATGTTCGTGCACCCGTGAAGGTAGTGAAAATGCGCGGAGTCGACCGCGTTCTCTGCCATCTCTTGGTTCCGCGTGCGGATCTTCCATTCGCGAAGCTCGAAATCCGTCCATTCGTCGGTCTCGAGCTCAGGAACGCGATCGGGGATGTCCCACTGTGGAGGCTTGCCCTCTGCGTGGTGCCAACACATGACCAAGCCGGCGAGCTCCTTGATGTGCCATGGGGCCAAGCTCGCCTTGCGGGGCACGTGCTTGGCGTAAGGCACCGCAGTGCAGCGACCGTGCGTCCCGAACTGCCACGCATGAAACGGACACTCGATACTCTCGCCCTTGACCTTGCCACCGTGCCCGAGATGGGCGCCGAGATGTGGACAAAAAGCATCGAGCACGGAGAGTTCCCCGCTTTCCGAACGCCAAATCACCAGCTCCTTCCCGAAATAACGAAGAGGCTTGGCCTCGCCTGGTTTGACCTCGTCCGAGCTGGCGATCTGAAACCAACCGTTCGGAACTGGAGGCGTGAAGTAGCGTTCGCGTTCTTCCATGATGCCCGAAAAATAGAACGTGTTTCACTTTTTTCAAGTGGAAACCGCTCCGCGTCTAGGCTGATGTCGCCAAGAGAAGGGCGCCCGGGTAGTGTTCATTTCCATAAGCATATCGGGCGCTTTCCTCTGCCCCGGGGAAAGAATACGCGCAGGCCATCGAAGGAATTGCTCGGCTTTTCGCGACGAACTGGTCGGCGATTGGAACGCCCGAGGCGGTCGTGCCGGGCCGGTGGATCACCGGTGTGACGAACACCGCCCCCACCGCGACCGCACGCTGAGCAATGTTCTCAGCGGCGGCCCGAGACTCCTCGAGGAGCCCCGGAACCACGTCGAGCTCCTCGACGCGGCAAGGCACGCAATGCCGAACCGACACCACGTACCCGCACCCCTGCAGCTCGAACCGCAGGATGCCGTTCGGTTCGACCCGTACCGGTCGGGCCTGGGAATCGGCGTGCGCGAAACGTTGCACCGCCTCCGCGGCGTCGGCGAGCGTTTGTCGCGTGCTCGCCTCGTCCTCCCAGCAGGTCGGATCGGTGGGGGTTGCGCGGTTGTATCGAGGCAGACCGACGACCCACTCATCGAGCAGGCGTGTCCAGCCGAGCAGCGTCGGTGCGCAACGAAGTCCGTGCATCCGTGGTGTTATAGCGCAGCTTGCGACCCAGAGCTGCAGGGAGGCGGTCCGGGTGCTAGCGTGGCGCCTTCGGAGGCGAGCATGGCGATCATTGGCGTAGGGCAGCAAGCACCAGATTTCACGAAAACCACCCAGGCCGGGGATTCGATTTCACTGTCCCAGTTTCGCGGCGAGAAAGCCGTCGTGCTCTACTTCTACCCGAAGGACGAGACCCCGGGTTGCACGGCCGAGGCGTGCACGTTCCGGGACAATTTTGAAGACTTCGTCGAGGCGGGTGCCGTCGTCGTCGGCGTCAGCCAAGACAGCGAGGAAAGTCATCGCGGATTCGCGGAGCACCATCGCCTCCCGTTCTTGCTCGTGAGCGACCGCGACAAGGCGATGCAAGCGGCCTATGGCGTCCCGAAGACGATGGGGATCCTGCCCGGTCGCGTCACGTTCGTCATCGACCGAGAGGGCACCGTGCGCCACGTCTTCAACTCACAGCTCAACGCGAAGAAGCACGTGCGAGAAGCGCTCGACGTGGTCAAGCGGCTGAACGTCTAGACCGACGCGAGATCACCCACAACGCGAAGACGACCCAGGCGATCGATCCCAGCCCCGGATTTCCGGCGCCAACGTCACATCCAGAGGCACTGACCTCGGTCACATTCGATGGAGGAGGCTCGACCTCAGGGGCTTTCTGGCCGCACGGTTGACCGTCGCACGCGGTATCTCCGCAGAGATTCTCGTCGCCGAGATTCTCGTCGCAGAGGGCCGCGACGATCGGCGCGAAATAGTGGATGAACTCCCCGCCCTGGTCGTTGTCGAAGGTGTTGACTCGATCGCAGGCCTCACCGGGAAGTGTCGTGTAGTCGGGCGCGCGACCAGCCACGAGAATCCCCGCCAACTCGTCTTGCGAATCGAAGACCGCGCTCCCTGAATGACCGGCGAAGGCATCGGCATTGACGACGAAGTAGTCGAGGCTGGTCGGGCGTGGATCGGAGACCGATCCGCCCGAATCGATCTTTGCCGGAAGTCCACTTCCAAAGCCGATCATCGCGATCGACTCTCCTTGCTCGAGGGTTGCGGCGGCAGGTCGAAGAGGCGCAGGTCGATGCCCACCCGTGACCGGTCGATCGAGCTGTACGATCGCGAAGTCGGGGGTAATCGCCATCGGCCCGGACTCGTCGCGCAGCAAGACGCCCGCACACGTGTATACGTCATCGTCGTCGATACTTGCGAGCTCGGAGGGGCCCTCGAGGTAGTAGTTGAACACGAAGCTTGTCGTATTGCAGTTTGCTTGTGTGCGCATGCAATGCCCGGCCGTCAGAACGAGGTCGTCGTCTATCAATACGCCCGAGCAGTTGGCCGCGGTTGGCTGATCAACGAACAGCTCGTCTTCGCAAAGGTTCTTGGCGTCACGGAGAGCGATCGAAAAGATCACGTATCGGCCGTCGGGGCCACGCTCGAGCTGCGTCGTTCGGATCAACGAGACGATGGACCGACGCGCAATGTCCCGAAGCGCGGCGCTCGGATGATTGTACACCTCGACGCGGTCGTCGTTGCCGTAGACGACAGGCGCCGTTAACTGCCCCACGAACGGTTGTTCGTCGGCCCCACAGGCCACTCCCAATGTCGCAAACAAAGCCAAGCAAACGCGGACGCGCATAGGCTTAATATCTAAGGCCAAACGAGGGCAGATGCTACTCGGAGACCCGAACTTGGATGCTCGTCACCAAATCGCCTGTCGCGGTGGCAACGTCGGAGACAACGACGACCGGTTCCCCCGCCTCGACGAGGCCGCGGTCCTTGAGCTTTGCGAGGGCGTTCACAATCGTTTTCTCGGGGTCGTTCGAAAGATTCATGCGAAATGGGACCACCGATCGGACCAGCCAGAGCTTGCGTCGCGTCGTACTCATGTTCGTGAACGCGTAGATCACCGCCCGCTTCGGCCGATAGCTGGCCACCAACTGCCCGAACTGACCTCGACGCGTCATCACGACGATCGCGCGTGCGTCCAATGAGTCCGCCAGTCGACAGGCACCCTGAGCGATATGCCCGCGTTGCGTGACTGGCGCGGGGCGCTCTGCGAAAAACTCGAGACCGGGGACTTGCTCGGTGCGACGCGCAATCTTGTCGAGCACTTCGACGCACCGAACCGGGTACTGACCGGCGGCGGTTTCGCCACTGAGCATGATGGCATCGGCCTGCTCGTATACGGCGTTCGCAACGTCCGTGACCTCGGCCCGAGTAGGCAACGGATTCTCAATCATCGACTCCAGCAAGTGGGTGGCGACGATGATCGGCTTTCCCGCGATGGCGGCGCGACGAATCATCTCGCGCTGCAACACCGGCAGTTCCTCGAACGCAACCTCGACTCCGAGATCGCCACGCGCGACCATGATCCCATCAGACGCGTCGAGAATCTCGCCGAAGTGATCGACCCCTTCTTGGTTTTCGATCTTGGCGACCAGACGCTGGTGGCCCCCCGCCTGGGCAACGATCTCTCGAACTTCCTTCACGTCTTGCGGACCGCGCACGAACGAGAGGGCGATGAAGTCGAGATCCTGTTCGATGGCGAACGCAATGTCTACTCGGTCCTTCTTTGTGACGGAAGGCAAGTTGACACGAACGCCGGGAAGGTTGACGTGCTTCCGCGAGCCAAGCTTGCCGCCGTCGAGAACGCGACACTTGAGACGGTGCTCCGAGACTTCCAGAACCTCGAGATTGATCAGCCCGTTGTCGACGGTGACCCGCTCCCCGACTTGGAGGTCTTTCACCAAGTCTCGATAGTTGACGTGAACGCTTCGCTCTTCCGCGTCATCGGCCAACACGGTGAAGTAGAACACTTCGCCGGTCTTGAGCTCGAGGCTCTCCGCAAGCTCTCCCGTTCGGATCTCGGGTCCCTGGAGATCCATCAAGAGGGAAATCGGATGAGGCAGCTTTTTGTTGAGGCTCTTGATGATTCGGATGACTTCCAAGTGCGACGCGTGGTCACCGTGGGACATGTTTAGACGCGCAACGTTCATCCCGGCGGCGGCCAACGCGGAGAGCGAATCATAGGAACGGGTCGCAGGCCCGATCGTGCACACGATCTTGGTGAGTCGCTCTTGTGGGCGATCGTGTGACGTAGTCATGACGCGCGGAGCGTAGCCCGCTCACCGCGCCGGCGCTCATGCAAACCGGCGACGACGCGCCAACAACACCGCGAACGTGACGACCCAGATGAACCCAGGCACCTGGGTCGTGCGGGTCGCAGCGCAGGATTGTACGCGCTCGAGGCTTGCCGAAGTGGGCGGCACGTACTCTTGGCCGTCGGGTCGAAACGCGATCGCAATGCTGTCGGGCGGAATCCTCGGCGCAAGGCGCTTGCCAGCAGCGTGTTCGATCCAGGGCAGATACGCCGACAGCATCGTATACACGCCGCCATCACCGCAATCGTTCGGCACGTCGGAACGACCACGCGACACGAGTCCGACGAGGATGTCACCGTGGTCGGTGGGCAGGTACAGCGGACCGCCCGAATCGCCGAAGCAAGAATCGCCCAACTGATCGGGGCGACGTGTGAGGAGCTCTCGTTGCCCGAGGACGTCGATGATCGCGTCGGAGATATAGAGCTCTCCCGAGAGATCTCGCTCGACGTCGTATACGCCGTAGCCCGCGACGTACGCGAGATCACCATGTCGGACGAGGTCTTCGGCATCCTGCTGCGAAACCATCGGCGCGTTCGCCACGCTATCGAACGGCTCAGACAAGAACAACAGCGCGAGGTCGTTGGGCGACCCGATGCCGCCCTTCCCCGCCCCGGAGCGACTTCGACCCATGATGAAGTCGTGATCGTAGTCCTCGTGGATACGAACCTCGATCACGATGCGTACGTTCTCGGGTGCCGCTGACGCACTCGAAAGGTGACCGGCGACGACGCGGAGGGTCCCCGGAGCTGCGCCATAGACGTCGCCCTCATCGTGCTCAACCACCGCGCAGTGCGCGGCAGTAGCCACGACGCTCGGGGAAATCAACACCCCCGAGCAGAACCCGCTTTTCGCGCCCGCGCTCCTGATCTCGACCGTCGCAAAGATCTGTTCGGTGGTGGCCGCCCATCCTCCGACGATCGCCGCGTCCACGGCCTCCACATCGGACGGTCCAGGATCTCCGCATGCCCCAAGAAGCGGCATCAGGGAGGCGAGAATGACCGTGTGTGTCTTGTGGAGAGACATCGTGAAAGGTAGGTGGAAGTATCACGCCTGATTTTTCCTTTCTAGAGCGCTCGCGACGGGCCCGGGTGCAAGTGAAGTTTCGGTGAGGTGGCGAACGTTGCTGTGCCGAAAACTTGGTCCCTATGGGTGGTCGGCGGACAGTCCTGGCGTGGGGGAACGCATGGGCCGTCGTGCACGCCGTAAAGAAGAGACCGTTCGTCGGATCGAGGACGCAGGCTGGCGGCTGTTCCGAACGCATGGCTACGAGGCCACCTCGACGCGCGAGATTGCGGACGCCGCAGACATCGCTGCAGGCACGCTCTTCAACTACTTCCCGGAGAAGCGGAGTCTTCTGATTCACCTCATGCAAGAGGAGATCGGGAAGGCGGCGGACCAGGCGTTCGCCACGATGCCGGCGAAGGGTCTAGAGGCGCAGCTCATCCACGTCTTCTCGGCACTCACCGACTGCTACGCAGGTGAGCGGCGACTCAGCCGCGTATTCATCAAGGAGCTCCTGTTCACCGATGGAGCGCAGCGTGCGGACACCGCTGCGTGGACCTTTGATCTCGTTCGACGTGTCGCGGAAGTCATTGGACAAGCGCAGCGCCGAGGCGAGTTTCGGGCCGTAGCCGACCCGATGAAACTGGGCCAACAGGTATTCAGCGCGCACTACTTTGGGTTGGTCACTTGGCTTGGTGGCACGATCCCGTCGCGAGAAGCCCAAGCGGAGCAGTTCCGCACGGCCTTAGGCTTGCTGTTCCGCGACACCCAACGAACTGCGGCCTAGCCTGCTGGCGACGTCGCGTACCGCGGCCGCGATCTCGTCGGGCACTTCTTCTTGGAGAAAGTGGCCCGCCTGCGTCTCGGTCACCGGAGGATCGCCGAGGAGCCGCTTTGTGCGATTGAGCGCTCGCGCGAGAATGGGGTCACGGCGCCCCCAAACCATGGCCTTTGGCCCTTGGAATCCTTGGACGAATGCGGAACATTCCTCGAGCGCTGCGATCGATGGGTGACCCATGCGGTCGACCGCCATGCGAGCTGTCGCGAGCGGGGCGACGCGATCACGAACGTGCCGAAACGGATACCGATACGCTCGCGCCACATTCCCTCGAATGCTCGATTTGTCACCTTGCGCCAGGTGGAGCACTGCCTGCGGAAGGGGAAGCACCCGGAACGCGAAGTCACTCACAATCGGCAGGTGCGAGAAGCGATGAAACGACGTTGGATTGAAGTTGGGCGGTGGCGCGTCGAGGACCGTGTTGAGTACAACCATGCCGCCCAGGCGGTCCGGCCGGGTCACGAATGGATGGGTGCCGATCGCACCTCCCCAATCTTGAACGACGAGAATCACCTCTTGAAGATCCAACTGATCGACCAGTGAACCAAGCCACGCGCTGTGGTTGCGGATGCTGTGAGCGGAGAAGTCCCGGGGCTTGTCGCTGAAGCCAAACCCGATCAGGTCGGGCATGATCACGCGAAGCCCTTGCCCTTGGAGGCCCAAGGCCACCTTGCGATAGAGGTACCCCCAGGTCGGATTGCCATGAACCATGAGTACGGGGCGGCCGCGTCCCGTCTCCATCACGTGCATCTTCAAGTTGTCGCCAACCGAAACGCGGTACCGGCTGAAAGGAACTTGGGAAGCGATCCAAGAAGGGAGATCGGGGGCAGGGAGACGTTCCACGGTCGAGAGGCTACTCGCTCCCGGGGCACATTTCCAGGGTCGCTGGGGGAGGCTCGGCGTCTTGGGTCAGTCGACGGTCCGCGCCTTCCAACGCCGAACACCGAGCACACCTGAGGCGGCCGCAACGATGACGAGTAAGACGATCCAGGGGCCGATCTCAGCCCAAGGCCAGGACGACAACGGATGCTCATCAAGCCATTCATTGATGCGAATCCCAAGGAACGTGGCGAGCAGCGTGAACGGCGCCACCCCAAGGACGGTACCGGCGAGGAATGGCACCATACGGACACGAGAAACGCCAAGCGCATACTGCAAGGTCGGCATCGTGTAGAAGACGAGGCGCAGGAGGAGCACCGTGACGAAACCGCGCGTGTGGAGGCGCTCGTCGAAGCGGCGCACACGTTCGGGGAGCCGTTTCTGGACCCAGTCCTTCGCGATGAAGCGTCCCACGGCGAACGAAAAGATCCCGGTCCCAACCGTCCCCGCCCAGTTCAGGAGGAAGGCTTCCGCAGGGTTCCAAATCAGAGGTGCACTCAAGAGGAAGACGAGCCCGTTGATTCCGAACGGCTGGAGAAACGAGTACGCGAGCACGAACAAGACCGCCCCGAGGGCACCCGCGTCGCGAACGTAGAGACGAAGCTCGTTGGGATCGACATCCTCGTACCGACCGCTCGCGTAGAACCAAACCACGCAGGTTACGAGCACGGCAATCACGGCAACCTTGGCTAGACTCGTTCGGTCCATGAGCGGCGCTCTAGCGGCTCCGGCGTTGTTCGACGCCAAGGACGACGAAAACACTGCTGAAAAGGAGGCGAAACAGAAGCTCCGACATGTCGTGGGAAACGAGGGTCTTCATGGGCCAGAAGGACCGTATCTGACGGGTTCCCCCCACTCAAGGAAGCCTGGGCATCGCGGGGAACACTGTTCCCCGAAAATGCACGCCCTCGCTCCGAGAGGCCGGATCAGGCCGAGAAAGGGCAGGGAAACATGGAAAATCGGAATTTCTTCGCGGCTCCGGCAGGTCGACTCCTCGGAGCGACGTGGTTCGTCGTGCAGTTGAGCATGATGACGACAGGATGTGGTGATGCGGCCGGCGGCGACAGGGCCGCGGACACAGAGCCATGCGAAATCGACAGCTCATTCGATGCGATTCAACAGAGGATCTTCGAGGGCAGAGGATGCACGAGCGCGGCGTGCCACGGAGGCGAAGACCCAGCCGGCGGGCTCGACCTCCGAGCGGGGCGCGCCCTCGAGAACCTGATTCGCGTGCCGGGACAAGCCGCCGAGATGGAGCTCGTCTTCCCGGGAGATGAGGCGAGGAGCCTGCTGTACGTGAAGCTCGCAGCCAAGACGATGGACGCGGAGCTGCCGGTAGGCATCGCGGGAAGTCCCATGCCGTTCGGTGATCAGAGCCCCGCGATCCCAGAGGACGAGCTGAGCGCGCTTCGGGCGTGGATCCGCGCGGGTGCCAGCGCGAACACCATCGTCGAAGGCACCGAGGTGCTGCTCGCATGCCTGGACGAGTTTCAGGTCGATCCGAACAAGATCGAGCCACTCGATCCGCCCGCCCCGGAAGTCGGCGTGCAGTTCTACTCGGGGGGATGGTTCCTTCCCGCCGAGAGCGAGGATGAAGTCTGCTACGCGACCTACTACGATTTCAGCGAGATCGTCCCAGAAGACGCGACGATCCCCTGTCCGCCCAACTGGGGAGAGGGTCGACGGTGCTTCACGTACGGCAGAGACGAACTCGCCCAGGATGCGCAGTCCCACCACAGCATCATCAACATCTTTACACGCGACTCCGATCCATTGGGTGACGAATGGGGCGATTGGACGTGCCTCGGCGGCCACATCCCGAGGGAGGCGTGCGACCCGACTTCTCACAACCCCTGCGGCGATGGCCAGTGTACGACGACCCCGTCGACCTCGATCGCGTGCATCGGCTACCCCCATGCGCCCGAAGACTTCTCGCCGGGCCTTGCACAGACCGACGTCTCACCCTGTGCCGGCGAAGAGGGATGTGAAGATGGCCCCTGGTGGATCGCGCTCAGCGGAGCGCAGGAGTCGACCTTCATTCAAGAGATGGCCGGAGGCGTCTACGAGGTGATCCCCATCAACGGGTTCGTGTCTTGGAATAGTCACGGATTCAATCTCACCGAGCGCGCCACCACGATCGAACAGTGGGTCAACATCGATTACGTGTACGCCGAAAACCGATCGTTCGAGCGCGAGGTGCTCTTCGATTCGAGCCGACTCTTCGCGATGGGCGAGATCGCCCCTTTCGAGAAAACCGAAGTCTGCATGACGTTTACGCTTCCCCAATTCTCGCGGGTGATGACCCTCAGCTCGCACATGCACGAGCGCGGCGAGGTCTTTCGAATTTGGGAGCCACCGAACCAGCCGTGTACCGGAGGCTCACTCCTGAGTGGGGATCCAGCCTGTAGGGCACCCGACAGCCCTGCATTCTACGAGAGTCGACTCTACGACGACCCGCTCAACTTGTTCTTCGAGCCCGCCATGCTGCCTCTAGACGGGGTGGGCGAAGCCTCTCGCACCTTCAAGGCGTGCGCCGTGTTCGACAACGGCGCCGACGACCCGAACCAGGTCAAGCGCAACTCGAAATCCTTCGACATCGCCACGTGCGACGAGCTGTTCGCCCAGTGCGGCTGCGAACCTGCGGATCGTCGTTGCTTCGGAGGGTCGAACGAGGGGCAGCCATGTAACGGAAACGACGACGTCTGCGGAGAAGATGGGGTCTGCGACGCGTGTCCTCTACTCGGCGGCTCGACCACAGATGACGAGATGTTCCTTCCGTTTGGCATCTACTACATCGAAGTGCCTGAATGAGCGGCGTGCGGGGGATGGGCCGTCCCAAAGGCGGCCCATCCCAGTTTCGCGTTGATGCGACGTGAGACCCTCCGAAAGGCCGCGTTCTCGATGTGGGTTCTGTGCCGGTCGGATGGGAGAAACGCGAGGCCACCCGTGAGATCTGGTTGGCTCTCACGGATCATCGTGCGAAATTCCGCGGCGCGATCAGGTCGCTCTCGTTGGTCGACGATGAAGTTGCACATCATGTCCGCCGCCAGCGTCGAGAAGTCGTAGACCGCCCCATTCGACTGATGCAAACCGAGGCAGCAAACGTTGTCGTGCTTGCGGTCGAAGGCACTCAGGAAGAGGTCCGGAAACGAGCCCGCCCAAGTGAAATGATCACGAGGCATGAACGGGAAGGCGACGCGATACCCGGTCGCATAGATCACCAAGTCGAACTCCTTGGACGACCCATCGACGAAGTGAACGGTGCGTTCATCGAGACGCTCGACATCGGGCTTGTGTTCTAGGTCGCCGTGGCCAAGGTAGTGAAGGATTTGCGTATTCATGAGCGGGTGCGCGGACAGGACGGAGTGGTCGGGTTTGGGCAGGCCATACGCACGAAGGTCGCCTACGAGGACTCGGAGCATTCCTTCGAACACCAAGCGCTCGAGCCAATGAGGGAGCGCCACGCCTTCGGCAAACACGTCGGTCGGCTTTCCGAACAAGTACTTCGGAATGAAGTGGTAAGCGCGCCGCATGCTGATCGTCGCCTCATTGGCGGTTCGTGCCGCATCGCAGGCCAAATCGCAGGCCGAGTTGCCACCGCCTACGACCAAGACGTTGCGGCCGGTTAACTGCGTGGGGCTTCGATAGTCGACCGAGTGCATCGTCTCGATGGAAAGGCTCCCCGGGTACGTAGGCAGCACCGGGTCCCACATGCCCGTGCACAGGAATAGCCCTCGATAGCGCCGCGTGTCT
>JBATTM010000533.1:0-2581 GCA_049670545.1 Polyangiales bacterium | reverse complement strand
CCCCTGAGCGCCCCCGGGGTGCAGGAAGCGGCGAAGCGTAGGCGGGGCCGGCTCGCGGCTTACCTCCTCGCTTGCTCCCTGCGACGTACGGTTGTACGCCTCAGTCGCTCGCTGTGGGGCGCTCGCGATCCGACCCCCCTGGGCGCCCCGGGGTGCTGGAAACGACGAAGGGTAGGAGTGGCCGGCTCGCGGATTACCTCCTCGCTCGCTCCTTGGGGCTCCTCGGCTCCCGATGCCCATTAACCCTTAGCAAAAGGGGACTGTCCCCTTTTTGTCGTATTCGGCTTGCATTTTTTGTGCCCTGAGCCAGAACACGGCGCTCCGGAGTAGCCCGCCCCTATGAAAAAGGTCATCGGACAGATCAAGCTTCAGCTTCCTGCAGGGAAGGCAAACCCCTCGCCGCCGGTCGGGCCTGCGCTCGGCCAGCACGGCGTGAACATCATGGGGTTCTGCAAGGAGTTCAACGCCAAGACGCAGAAGGATGCGGGTCTGATCATCCCGGTTGTGATCTCGGTGTACCAAGATCGCTCCTTCACCTTCATCATGAAGACGCCGCCCGCTGCGGTGTTGATCAAGAAGGCGCTCAATCTCAAGTCCGGCTCCGCCCGACCGAACAAAGACAAGGTCGGCAAGATCACCATGGCGCAGGTCAAGGAGATCGCAGAGGTCAAGCTTCAGGACACGAATGCGGCTTCGCTCGAGACATGCATGAACAGCGTGATCGGCACCGCACGTTCCATGGGGGTCGAGCTGGTCGAATAGCTCTCGAGCGTTCGTTCGCTCACCTGGACCACCCAGGCCCCAATCGGTGGTAGGCAGCCGCAAGGCCGTCGCAAGGAGACAGCATGAAACCCGGAAAAAAGCGCGCGCCTGCGGTTCAAAAGGCCGACAAGAACGCACGATACGGCTTGGGAGAAGCCGTAACGTTGGTGAAAGAGCTCGCGTTCGCGAACTTCGACGAATCCGTGGATCTCGCGGTACGACTTGGAGTCGACCCGAAGCACGCCGATCAAATGGTCCGCGGCGCGGTCGTCCTTCCGCACGGTACCGGCAAGACGAACCGCGTACTTGTGTTCGCCAAGGGCGAGAAGGTGGCCGAGGCAGAAGCCGCGGGCGCCGACTTCGTGGGCGGTGACGATTTCGTCGCCAAGATCAACGAGGGCTGGCTCGACTTCGACACTGTCATCGCGACCCCGGACATGATGGGCCAGGTGGGGCGCCTTGGTCGTGTTCTCGGGCCCCGCGGCCTCATGCCCAACCCGAAGGTAGGCACGGTGACTTTCGACGTGACCAAGGCTGTGACCGAAGCGAAAGCCGGTAAGGTGGAGTTTCGGGTCGAGAAGGCCGGCATCGTTCATGCCCAGGTTGGAAAGAAATCGTTCGGCGAGTCCGAGCTGGCCGGCAACGTGCGCTCTCTCGTGAATGCGCTGATCAAGGCCAAGCCCGCGGCGGCAAAAGGCACGTATCTTCGAAGCATTACGCTCAGCTCAACCATGGGGCCCGGCATCAAGGTTGACCCGGGCACTATAGAGGCGGAGGCGTAGTCATGAGCCTTACTCGAGCAGACAAAGCAGCCCAGGTCGATTCGATCCGGGAGAGCTTCAACAACGCGACCGCGACCGTCTTGGTGGACTTCCGTGGCGTGAATGTCGAACTCATCACCGATCTCCGTTCCCGGTTCCGCGCAGCGGGAGTCGAGTACCGCGTCATCAAGAACAACGTCGTCCGCAAGGCACTTGAAGGCACCGACCTGGCCGACAACGACGCCTTTGCAGCCAACCTGGTGGGCCCCACCGCGATCGCCTGGAGCTTCGACGATCCGTCGGCTGCGGCGAAGGTCATCAAGAACTTCCGCAAGGAGTTCACGGATATCCTACAGCCGAAGGACAAGCCCGAAAAGCTGGTCGTGAAATGTGGCCTTCTCGATGGAGAGGTGCTCGACGGGAAGCGTGTTGAAAAAGAACTCGCGACGCTTCCCGGCAAGGATGAGATTCGAGCGTCGCTGCTCGCGCAGCTCATGGCCCCGATGCAGAACCTGGTCGCGCAACTCAATGCGCCGGCCCAAAATCTCGCCCTCGTTCTTGATGCCAAGCGGCGTCAGGAAGCCGGCGAGTAGTCAAATACCAATTTAGCCGTGTCGCACGCACGGTTAGCGGAGAGTCAACGATGGCAAACATGAACGTAGAACAGATGGTCGAGGAACTCAGCTCCTGGTCCGTCATGGAAGTTGCGAGCTTGGTCAAAGAGCTCGAAGACAAGTGGGGCGTTTCGGCTGCACCAGCAGCGGTCGCGATGGCCGCTCCAGGTGGCGGTGCCGCAGCGGAAGCTGTGGAAGAGCAGACTGAGTTCGACGTCGAGCTCACGGATGCCGGCGCCAAGAAGATCAACGCGATTAAGGCGATCCGCGAGATCACCCAGCTCGGCTTGGCCGACGCAAAAGCGTTGGTGGAGGCAGCTCCCAAAGTCGTGAAAGAGGCCGTTTCCAAGGAAGAGGCCGAAGAAATCAAAAAGAAGCTCGAAGAAGCTGGCGCCAAGGTCACCGTCAAATAACCCCATGGGGTTATTTTTTGGAGCCCGGTGC
>JBATTM010000532.1:0-2227 GCA_049670545.1 Polyangiales bacterium | reverse complement strand
CAGGGCCTTCGATGTCGTCCTCGGTGTACCCGATCCTCGCAGCGGTATCATTGCGATTGGCAGGGGCTCCGCAGGAGGGAAGGGAGTCGCGTGCAGTGGGCCCGCAACATCCGCCGCCCTGTTTGGCGACCTCTGCGTATCCGGTTCGAACCACTTCGTGTATGTCTTGATTGTCCATGATGATCTCCAATGGTTGAAGGCTGCAACCAATTAGTTGCAGGTATCAACTATTGTGTCAAACGAGAAAACGCCCTTCAGGACAGTTTGCTCAGAAACTCGAGCAATTTCGGAACGAAAAGGTCTTCGCCCTCCCGATGGGGCCAATGGCCGGCATCCGGCACGATCAAGAGCTCGGCGTTGGCATCGAGGAGGCCGAGCGACTTCTTGTACGGGCCGAGGTGCCCCCCGAAGTCGTTCGCACCCGTGACGAGGAGCCCTGTTGTTTGGAGGGGTCGCAGCACGCGCGGATCCACGTCGGCCGATAGGTCTCGGTAGTAGTCGATGGCGCCCCTGAGTACCTTCGGATCACGGAACGCTTCTTTGGCCCGAGCGAGACAGGCGTCGCGCTCTGCTCCGTGCCAGTCCGGCGACCACCTTCGATACAAGGCGTCGATATAGGCGAAATCGTTGCGACGCGTGACCGCGTCGGCCCACGGTGTCTTGAAGAACAGAAAGTGTCGCCACATCACGAGCGCACCTGCGATCTGCAGCGCACCTTTCGGGGTCAGGGTTTTTGGGTGAGGGATCGCGATGGGTACGATCGCGCGCACACGGGCCGGTGCAAGCGCTGCCGCGCCCCACACGACGGAAGCTCCCCAGTCGTGGCCGGCGAGAACCGCCGAGGGGAGATTCAGTGCGTCCATGAGCCCGATCGCATCCTCCGCGATGTGGAAGGCGTCGTAGGGACGTCCCGCAACCAGAGTGTCGGGGTGGTATCCTCGGAGGTACGGGAGGATCGTGCGAAAGCCTGAGTCGTTGAGTTTCTGCGCAATCCTTGCGTAGCCGTGCGGCAGGTCCGGAAAGCCATGAAACAGGATGACCGGGGGCCCTTGCCCCGAATCGTGGAATCGCCAGGTCTGCTGACCGAGCGTGACGCTTTGAAACTCCGACTCCACGAGCATCACGATTCTCCCTAGCCGAGGTTGGCCCAAGGGGTTTCATACCTTCCGAACGCCGCGGCTTGCAAGAGTTGACGGTCCCGGTCCATGGGGTTTCGGCGACCGTGTCTCGTGTAAAGTCGCGAGAAGAGCAATGGTCTGGCGACCGAGGTGCGTTCCAGGGTAGAAGAGACCGGGACTGCGATTCGACGTGCGAACGATAGTGTTCGCGACGGTGTGTCGGCCCCGCCCCGATAGGATATGTCAGTACCAGAGAGTCTAATCGCCTTCTTTCAGGACCAGGCACTCGTTCGTGACCTCGTCGCGACCGCGATTCTTTTCGCGACCGCTTTCGGGCTTCGACACATCGCTCTGCGCTTCATTCGTCGACGTCTCCCCAAAAGCGACCAGCTCCAGCTTCGATGGGCGGCCCAGATCCGGGCCTTCTTCTACGCAGTCTTGGCGTTCGGCATCTTCGTAATTTGGGCGCAGCAGCTTCAGGCGCTTGCTGTATCGTTCGTCGTGCTGGCGATGGCAATCGTCTGGGCGACCAAGGAAACGCTGACCTGCGTCCAGGGCGCCGTGTACCGGGTGAGTTCGAACGCATTCGCCATCGGGGATCGAATCAAGATTGAAGGAATTCGCGGCGACGTCATCGACCAGGGCGTTCTCAGCACGTTGGTACTCGAAGTGGGAGAGGGCCATCAGCGCACCGGTCGGACAATCAGCATCCCGAACAGCATCTTTCTGACGTCCCCGGTATTGAACGAAAGCCTGGCCGGTCAGTACATGCTCCACGTCATGCGAATCCCGGTCGATCGCAACGGTGATCTCGCAGGTCTCGAGCACAAGGCCCTGTCCGCCGCTCGCGAAGCCTGCGCGGATTTCCTCGACGACGTTCGACGCTCGATCGCGCTGCGATATCGCCGTCATGGCTTGAATCCACCTCTGGTCGAGCCGCGCATTACGTACCAAGTGATCGACAAGCACACCGTGCACCTCTTGTTGCGTATCCCCACGCCCATTCGCCTCGAACGCGAAGTTGAGCAGAAAGTCCTCCGCGCCGTCCTCGGCGTGCCGGAAGGCAGAGACACCCTGGCGCCCCAGCCCCCCGGGTAAAGCAGTGCCAG
>JBATTM010000531.1:0-1581 GCA_049670545.1 Polyangiales bacterium | reverse complement strand
CACTGACGCTGACACTGGCACTGGCACTGACGCTGGCACTGACGCTGACTCAGCAATGCACCCGCCCCACCTCCTCCACTCCCCGCCCCCCAACTACCCACCCGGGCGCGAGGAGGAGGGATTGCATCCGACGGTGATTCTCAGGGTGACCGTCCAGCCCGATGCGGACGTGACCGACATCGTCGTCGAGCATTCTGCGGGGGCCGACTTCGACGCCGAGGCGGTCGAGGCGGTCAAGGCGTGGACGTTCGAGCCGGCGCGACGGGGGCAGCTCGCCGTGTCGAGTCGGATCCGAGTCGCGGTCCACTTCGAGCCGCCGAGTGCGGCGCTCCCCCATGACGGCGAAACCCACGACCCCCAGGCCGTGCCACATGACGTTCCTGAAGCATCACCAGCCAACGAACCGGCTACGGTTGCCCCAGCTGTCATCGACCCCGACGCACGCGAGGGCTTTGGCTCGACCGCCAAGGTCGATGCGGAGAAGCTACGCGCCCAAGACCGCGGGGCCGCCGACTTTACGATCGATCGCAAGATCCTCGATGCCGCCCCCGCCAATACGGCCAACGATCTCTTGCAGCGCGCGCCGGGACTCTACGTCACCAACGTCGAAGGCGACGGGTCTGCGGGTTCGTTCTTCTTGCGTGGATTCGACGCCGAACACGGCCAAGACATCGAACTCAAGCTGGGCGACGTCCCGCTAAACCAACCCTCGAACATCCACGGCCAAGGCTTCAGCTACATAGGATTCATCATCCCGGAGGTCGTTCGCGATCTCCGCGTGGTCGAGGGCGTGTACGATCCGCGGCAAGGTGATTTCGCCGTCGCGGGAACCGTCGAGTTCGACCTCGGCGTCGAGCAACGAGGCGTCTACGCGAAAAGCGAGTTCGGTTCGTTTCGAACATTCCGCCAGGTCGGAATCTTCGCCCCGAAAGGCAAAGACCCCGACACGTTCGGCGCGTTCCAGTTTCGCCGTTCGGATGGATTCGGTGAGAACCGCGGTGGTCTCGACGCATCTGCCATGTTTCAGGTCGGATTCGGCAAACAAGACTGGCGTTTTCGTGTGCACGGAAGCTTCTGGGGAACCCGCTACGACTCGGCCGGGGTGCTGCGACTCGACGACATCGACGCGGGCGACGTTGGTTTCTACGACGTGTACCCATTCGCCACAGCACGCGCGCAGAACGCCTACAACGCGGGCGCGATCGTCGGCGTGCACGGCGAACACCGTGGAGAGAACGACAAGAACACCAGCTTCGATATCTGGCTCCAGTTTCTCGACATGCGCATACAGCAGAATTTCACGGGATTTCTGCAGCGATCCATGGTCGCGCCCAGCTTTTTCGGCCGGGGAGATCTGATCGAGCAACGAGATCGTCGCGTGGTCGTCGGAGGCAATGCGCGCCACAGAACGGAGCGCTTCAAGCCTGCGGAGTGGGCTCAGGGCACGGTCGAGATGGGACTATCGGGCCGAGTCGACTTCATCAACCCGCAAGAGCAAAACCTCATCGCCGCGACCCTCAACCAAACGTGGGACCAGCGTGTCGACGCGAACATCGTGCAAGGCGACATCGGAATCTACGT
>JBATTM010000530.1:0-3210 GCA_049670545.1 Polyangiales bacterium | reverse complement strand
GCGCGGCGGGCACGGCGGCTCGGCCCCGACGGACCCTGTCCCCCACCGGATCCCTCTCCCGCGTCTCCGCCTGCGTGTGTCGCTCGGATTGCGCGCTGGCGCCTCTCCGTGGCCTGCCGCCGCTGCTCTTCCAGGCGCTGGAGATCTTCTTCGCGCGCCCGCTCGACGGTGAACATGCCAAGAGCGACCGATGACTTCACGCTCTGCACCATCTCGAGATACATGTCGAAGCCCTCGCGCTTGTATTCCTTCTTGGGATCGCGCTGACCATAGCCCCTGAGCCCGATCCCGTCGCGGAGATGGTCCATGGCTTGGAGGTGGTCCATCCACTGCTTGTCGATCTCTTGAAGATAGAGGTCGCGGAACAGACGCAGAAAGTTCTCCGTGCCAAACTCCTCTTCTTTGCGGTCGAGGACGGCGGCCACATCGCCATAGAGCTTTCGGAGCAGCTCCTCTCGATCGGCAATCTCGACGATCCCCGTCGCAGGTAGCACGAACTGCTCTTTGTAGGCGCTCTCGAGCGCGGTTAGATTCCAGTCTTCGTAGTGCTTGCCTGGAGGACATGCGTGGTCGGTCATCGTGACGACGATTTCGTCCACCAGATCGAGCAGTCTCTCTTTTTGCTCGGTCAGCGACATACCCACCGCATCTCTAAGATGAGTGTACGCGCCCTGCGGGTCGGTGCGGTATTCGTCGAGGGGTACCGCGCACCCGAACCAGAGGTAGATGTCCTTCTCGAGCAGTTTGACCCGCAACGTTTCGAGAGCAGAAAGCTCCGATTCGATCGCACGCTTGCGATGCGCGGGCATGTCCTCGTCTTGAATGCCCTCCTCCGGAAGAGGGTACGCATGGAACTTCACCATGTTCTCGAGCACGTTCTCGATTCGAGAAACGAGCGCGTCATCGACTTCGTCGACGAGGGTTTCGGGCTCAACACCCGACTTGCGCTCCTCGTCGGTTGGAACCGTGCGGTACTCGCCACGAAGTACCTGCTTGCGAAGGGCGTACATGCTCTTGCGTTGCTGGTTCATCACGTCGTCGTACTCGAGCAGATGCTTGCGAATGTCGAAGTTGCGCTCCTCGACCTTCTTCTGCGCGTTCTCGACGGCACGCGTCACCCAGCGGTGCTCGATCGGGACATCCTCTTCCATGCCGAGCCGATCCATCATGGACTGGACGCGCTCGCCCGCGAAGATCCGCATGAGATCGTCTTCGAGCGAGAGGAAGAACCGCGATGCGCCGGCGTCGCCCTGCCGGCCGGACCGACCACGGAGCTGGTTGTCGATACGCCTCGACTCGTGACGTTCGGTCCCAATGATCCGAAGGCCTCCCGCGTCCTTGACCCTCTTCGCATCCTCTTTGCACTTGGTGACGAAGTGCTCCGTCGCTTTCTGAATCGCCTCGTCGCGACGCTCAGGAACGGAGAGCACCTCTTCGGAGGCATTCTCGAGCACTTCAATGCGCGCGAGCATCTCCGGGTTGCCTCCAAGTACGATATCAGTGCCGCGACCGGCCATGTTCGTCGCGACGGTCACGGCACCCGGTGTGCCGGCCTGAGCAACGACGTAGGCCTCGCGCTCGTGCTGCTTCGCGTTGAGCACGTGATGGGGTACCCCCGTGCGGTCGAGGAAGTGCGACACCGCGTCGGATTTCTCGACACTCGTCGTGCCCACGAGAACCGGCTGTCCTCGCTTGTGAGAGTCTTCGATCTCGCCGCAGATCGCTTTGAACTTCTCGCGCTCGGTCTTGTAGATGAGATCTTCGTTGTCTTCTCGGTCGATCGGCTTGTTCGTCGGGATCACCACGACGTCCAACTCATAGATATTGTGGAACTCGGTCGCCTCGGTGTCGGCGGTCCCCGTCATGCCCGAAAGCTTCTTGTAAAGCCGGAAGAGGTTCTGGAACGAGATGGTGGCGAGGGTGAGATTCTCGCTCTGAATCGGAACGCGCTCCTTCGCTTCGACCGCCTGGTGGAGCCCATCCGACCAGCGACGACCCGCGAGTACACGGCCAGTGAATTCGTCGATGATCATCACCTTGCCATCTTCACTGACCATGTAGTGCTGGTCGCGGTGATAGAGCGCGTGCGCTCGGAGGCATTGTTGCAAGATGTGCAAGGTCTCGAGGTTCACCGGATCGTAGAGATTGGTGCCATCGCCGCCGAGCAAGCCGCGGCCTCCGAGCAGCTCCTGCGAACGCTCCATGCCGTCCTCGGTCAGCGTGACGCTGCGGCTCTTCTCATCGAGGTCGTAGTGCTCATCCTTGCGCAGCCGCGGGATGATCTCGTTGATCTGCTGATACTTGTCACTCGCGGTTTCGCCGGGCCCGCTGATGATGAGCGGCGTTCTCGCTTCGTCGATCAGAATCGAGTCGACCTCATCCACGATCGCGTAGTTGAGATCGCGCTGGACGTAGTCGTAGATACTGAACTTCATGTTGTCACGCATGTAGTCGAAGCCGAACTCGTTGTTCTGCCCGTACGTGATGTCGCAGTTGTATGCGCGCTTCTTCTGAAGGTTCGGCTGGCCTGGGACCACGACGCCTGTGCTCAAGCCGAGGAAGCCGTAGAGCCGCCCCATCCACTCCGAGTCGCGTCGCGCGAGGTAGTCGTTCACGGTAACGACGTGCACGCCCTTGCCCTCGAGCCCGTTTAGGTAGCAGGGAAGAGTCGCAACGAGGGTCTTGCCCTCCCCGGTCTTCATCTCGGCGATCTTGCCCTGATGAAGAACGATGCCCCCCACCAGCTGGACGTCGTAGTGACGCATGCCGAGCACTCGGCGGCCCGCCTCGCGTACGGTCGCGAACGCAGGCACGAGTAGATCGTCGAGCGAGGCGCCATTGTCGATCTGTTGGCGAAATTCGGCAGTCTTGCCGCGCAGCTCATCATCCGAGAGCGCCTTCATCTCGGCCTCGAGCGCCCCGACGGCAGCCACGAGGGGCTGCATCCGCTTCACTTCACGTTGGTGCTTGGTTCCGAGAACCTTCTTGAGGACCGAGCTGAACACGGGTGCAATCTAGGTCGGCCCGACGAGGGGCGCAAACTAGGGTCCAAACCACCCCTTCGACAGTGCCAACGAGGCGATCAGAGCGAACATCAGAAAAACGAACAACCAGAGCCACTGCTCGAATGCCTGTGGAGAATCGACGTCCGAAGACCCCTCCCCGAAGGCGTCGAGCAGTTCGCGAGCACGTCTTCGTGACGCGAGTTCC